>JAZRGQ010000193.1:0-8447 GCA_045644405.1 Faecousia sp. | reverse complement strand
TTGCAGCCGGGGCTGCCACCTTACTTTGCTTTAATGCAGCAACTACATTCCGCTTTCACGGAAAACTCCCAGGTCGAACTTCTGCCGGCGCTCCCGTGCGATGTTTCACCACCCATCGCTCTCTATTATCGGAAAATCGCTGCATACTCTGCCATACGGCACCTGTTCATCGTCTTTTTCTATGGAATTATCCGTATACTATCACATTTTCCAGAATTTTTCAAGCCCTAAATCCGGCTTTTCAGCCGCTGCGGCGCATTTCGGTGGAATCGGGAATTTTTTGTCAGTTTTTTTCCTAAAGTTGCTGACAAACCCTTTGTGTTGTGCTATGATAACCTTACTTAAATTTCTGTGGGGGTTGGTTATGAATTTTCTGGAAGAAAGAATCCTGAAAGACGGCGTTGTAAAGCCCGGCAACGTGCTGAAGGTAGACAGCTTTTTGAATCACCAGATGGATATTGCCCTGATGGACCAAATCGGGCAGGAGTTTCACCGCCGCTTTGCCCAGCTCCCGATTACCAAAGTGCTGACGATTGAGGCCTCCGGCATTGCAGTTGCCTATCCGGTGGCACGCGCCTTCGGTGTACCGCTGGTGTTTGCCAAAAAGGCAAAGTCCATCAATCTGGACGGTGATGTGTATGTGGCGGAGGTGGAGTCCTTTACCCACAAAAAAATCAATCATGTAATCGTATCCAAGAAATTTTTAAGCGCCGACGACCACGTGCTGATTATCGATGATTTCCTTGCCAACGGCTGTGCGCTGCAGGGTCTGATTTCCATTGTTGAGTCGGCAGAGGCCACCGTAGAAGGACTGGGCATTGCCATTGAGAAAGGCTTTCAGGACGGCGGTTACCGGATTCGCAATCTGGGCTACCGGCTGGAGTCCCTTGCCATCGTCGAAAAGATGGACGATAAAACCGGCAGTATCACCTTCCGTGAATAAAACCGCAACCCCCCAGACCGGCAACACCGGCTGGGGGCTTTTTATCCGCAAATTTATTTGCTGCAGAGCGCTGTTTTTGCCTTTACCTCCCGCCGGTAAAAGCGAATGGCAAAGGGAATGGAAACAAAGAATGTAATCAAGTCCGCCAGCGGCTGAGATACCTGTACGCCAAAAAGCCCTATCACGCGGGGCAGTACAAGAATCAGCGGCAGGAAGAAAATGCCCTGCCGGCAGGCGGCAAGTCCGCTGGCAATTTTGGCAAAGCCAAGGCATTGATACAGCATATTGACAAAGGTGGAAAACGCCAGAAACGGCATTACGCAGCAGGAAAGCCGCAGCGCTTTTACGCCGATTTCCACAACCTTTTCCGAATCGTTAAACCAGAGCATAATTTCCTGGGCAAATGTGGCGGAAAACACCGTCGCCAAAAGGCAGAATACAGACCCTACAACGGTTGCAAAAAGGAACGCGGAATAGGCGCGCTTGCGCTGTCCGGCGCCGAAGTTATAGCCTGCCACCGGCTGAAAGCCCTGTCCCAGACCCATAAGCGTCTGCCGCACCAGAGTATACACTTTGTTGGCAATGGTCATCCCCGCCACTGCCGCGTCGCCATAGATTACTGCATTCACATTCAGCGCTGTGGCAGCCACGCTGCCTAAGCCCTGCCGCAGCACAGTAGGACTTCCGGTGGAAAAAATTTCGCCGTATGTTCCAAGTTTTCTGCTGATATAGCGGGGACTCAGCTTAACAATGGTTTTCCCTCTCAGGAAGGAGGAGAACATAATGCTCCAGCAAACTGCCTGACTGATTACCGTAGCCAGCGCAGCGCCGCCGCTGCCCATATGGCAATAGAAAATCAAAAACGCATCTAAGCCGATATTCAAAATACCGCCGGTGGCATTGCCCCACATCGCCATACGGGTGTCGCCCTCGGCGCGCAGAATGTTGCTAATGACAAAAGTAGAGCAGCTGATTGGCGCGCCCATCAGAATAATCCTGGCGTAAGGAACTGCATAGGGAAGCATTGTCTCCGAACAACCGATAAACCGCAGAATCGGCTTTAGCATACTCAACCCCAGCACTCCAACCAGAAGTCCTGCAACGATTGCGGCAAACAGGGCGCTGGAGGCAATCACACAGGCCTGCTTATCCTGCTTTTTGCCCAGCTGGCGGCTGACCAAACTGCTGGTACCCATCGCAATACCAAATCCCACCGCTTGCAAAATCGCCATAATCGAATACACCACGCCCACCGCTGCGGAGGCAGACTCGTTAATTTGAGAAACAAAATATGTATCGGCAGTATTATAAATAACCGTTATCAGCGTGCTGATTGTACTGGGAAGCGCCAATGCTGTTACCAGACGGGGAATGGGTGTTTTCAGCATTCTGTGATACTGCTTCTCACTGTTGACGCTGTTCAAGCTGATACCTTCTTTCCGGTGAAACTTGCTCTTATTATACCACTTTCCTGCAGCAAAACAAGCCGTTTTACAAAAAAACGCCTGCCGTATCCGGCAGGCGTTTTTTGTAAAGCGATTAAATATTCTTCATCAGGAAATCGTAGTTGTTCTTTGCGGAGATTGCGTTGCTGATAGGCGCTTTGTCCAGCTCCTCGCACATATAGCCGTCGTAATTGACAGACTTCAGCACATCAAACACACCCTTGAAGTCTACAATACCGGTGCCCAGCTCCAGGAAGTCGCCATAGACTTCCATACCGGCCTTGGCCATACCGAGAGAGCCTTCTGCGTCTTTGTAGGTAGCTGCATTGGTATCCTTAAAGTGGGTGAACTTGATACGGTCAGCATAGCGCTTCACCACTTCCACCGGATCGCACAGACCGCGAACCAGGTGGGCAGTATCGGGGCAGAAGGACAGCATCTTGGCGTCCAGATTCTGCATAATGTAATCAATTTCGTCCTCATACTGTACCCAGGTGTTGCGGTGGGGATGCAGGTTGGAGGAGATGCCAAACTGATTGCTCTTTTCACAGAATCTGGCAATCAGATCCAGCTCCCACTGCTTCTGCTCCAGAGTCATAGAATTGGGTCCCTCGCTGGGACGGGGAGAGCCGGAAGCCTGCAGAGAAATGAGCTTTACGCCCAGATTTGCGATAAAGTCCAGCTCTTTGTCAATATTGGAAAAGAAAGCATCTACAGCCGCAGGAACAGGCAGGTGGAAATAGAAGCTGACCGGCTTTACATCGTAGCGGTTGCAAACTTCCTTATATGCAGCCAGATCCATATCATAGGCATAGATCGCAGCCTTTACACTTTCAAAATTATGGTAGCCGATTTCGGAAATTTCCTTTGCGGCAAGCTCCATTTGCTCTCTTGTTTGGGTGCCCCAGGGCCAGATAGACGCGGTAATTTTAGATGTATCCATTATTCTTTCTCCTTAAAAATAATAGTTTCGGGACTTCTATCCCCGTATGTTCTTTCAGTATACATCAGCGCTTTTTGTTTTTCAACTGTTAGTTGCTGTTTTTTTGCGATAATATTGCGATTTTGTCCGGTTTCCCTTTGCAATAAAGAAACCTGATGCAGTACGCATCAGGTTTCCGGTGTGTTTTATTGATTAGGGCTCGTCGTTGATGACCAGGTCTTCTTCCGGGCTTTCGCCGATTTCATCTTCCGAAATTTCGGGTTCAATCACTTCTTCAGAAACATCGGCATCGCTTTCCAGGTTGTTGGTAATCACATTGCTCAAAACAGTGCCGTCTATATTTTCAGCAATCAGGCTGTCAGTGACTTCAATGTTGGCTTTGGTCGCTCCGTCCAGAACAATCTTTGCGCTGCAGCTGCCCTCCGCCTCATACAGATACAGGGTGTCTTCCATCAGCTGGTAGCTGCCGGCAAGCACAACCACATCTTCTTCATCTGTAAACTTCCACTGTCTGTCCTTTTCAATCACAAAGCGGTATGCTTCAGAAGAACCGCCCACATACCAGGTGCCCAGATAGGGCTTCAGTTCGCTTGCAAGCTCTGTTGCTTCGGTGGTATCCTGCGTTGCCTCCGTACCCTCAGTAACAGCTTCGGTGGTATCCTGTGTTGCCTCGGTACCGGCAGTGCTCTCATTCTGCGCAGCAGGCGCACACGCGGCGAAAGCTAACAGTACACATACAGCAGTCAAAATCACTGCCCACTTTTTCCAAGAATTCATATTTTCTCCTCCTTATGTAAGAAAGCAAAAACCGCCGCATCCTGCAGTTTCAACCAAAAGGACCGCAAGCTTGCCTCGCTATAGAAAAATTATACACCACCAAAAAAGCAAATGCAATATAATTTTTTGCAGCGCAAATAAAAACATCCTGCCGGAAAAACCGGCAGGATGTTCAATGCGTAATTACTCTACAACAGTTACAGAGGTAACGTGGGGCTGTGCGGCATCGTACCAGTACAGGAAGCCTTCCACATCGATCTTGTCGCCAATCTCCAGAGCCTCAACAGCCTTGTAGACATCGGAGTCAGCACCGGTGCCAATCATATAGGCGTTGACGGTGAAGGTGTAGGTGTTCTCGCCCAGAGCAACATTGAAGTAGATGTCATCGCCCTGAGAACCGGAGCCGTCCCACTTGTACAGGAAGGGAACATCGTTGCCGTTTGCGTCCTTGGAAGCAGCAACAGTCAGACCCTTAACAGCAACCAGCTCATTCATACGGTCAGCCAGCGCATCGGTACCCATCAGCTCGGTAACGTCAGCAGCTTCTTCTACAATGTAGGAGCCTTCCAGAATTTCGTAAGTAGCGTCAATGATCTCGACTTCGCCGGACCACTCAGCCTTGTAGCCGGAAACGCGGATCTTGGTGCCGGGAACGAACTTAGCAGCCTCTTCCTCGGTGCAAGCCAGATTGTAGACGTAGTATGCGCCGTCTTCCGCCTGGGTGTACAGCTGCACGCAGCCGTCCCACCAGCTCTCAACAGCCTGGACATAGGTCTCAACAACAACAGCGGTGTCCAGCTCAGCAGCAACGAACTGCTCGTGGGTCATAACAGAAACTGTTTCGTCGCCGCCGGTGGTGTCTACAGCAGTGCCGGTGGTATCCACAGGAGCGCCGGTGGTATCCACGGGAGCGCCGGTGGTGTCATCGGTAGCCGGAGCGCAAGCGGCAAAAGCAAGTACCATTGCCAGGGTCAAAAGAAGTGCAATCAGTTTTTTCATTTTTCATTCTCCTTTTTCAAATGATCGCGGAGGCAGAGAGAACGGCTAAGCCGATTTATCAGATTTCCTCTGCCTGTAAATACTAGCGATTACTATTATACATCGAAAAAAATGAAAATCAATGCTTATTCAATATTTTTTTATCTTTTAGCGCCTGAAACACCGCATAAATGGCTATCAGCACCCACACGCCGCCCAGCACAGACAGTAAAGCCACCGCTTCTGCCGGCAGCGGACCCAAATCACTGCGTCCGCCTCCTCCGGCGTTTATCTGGTCCAGACGGTACAGCGCGGTCATTTCTGCAAACAACGTGTCCATATACGCATCGTCCACCGTCTGCTTACGCCGGACAGACTTGACGGTATTTTCAATCATCTGCCCTGCCGCATCACGCAAAGAAGCAGACCCGTTAAACACAGGCGTAACAAAGGTATTATCCACATTGTCAAGCAAAAGCTTCGTGGCGTCCAGCTTGACATTGTAGTAAAGCTTATTGTTCTCACCGCTGCGGCTGAGGTAATCCAGATATTCCGGACTTTCCTGCGCCTTTGCGGTAACCGGCGCGTAACCCTCGGTCTGGGCATACGCAATCTGCACCTCGTCTGTCAGCATATACTGGGCGAACAGCCAGCTTGCCAGCACTTCCTGGGGGTCTTCCTTATTAAACAGACACATAGACGGACCCTGGGAAATCATTTGCAGATTCTGGGGGTCAAACTGGGGAATGGGGCGGACCGCCGTTTCAAACTGCACCAGCTTATCCTCGGCAATATCAATCAGCGGCGCGTTAGAGCCCATCCAGGTGGCGCCTGCGGTGGAGTCCACCGCAAAGATGCACTGACCGGCGTTGAGGAAGTTGGCGGGGTAACTGGAGATTTTGAACGTAGAGAACGCGCCGGTTTTGCCGTGCTGCGCGCAGGCATACAGCAGTTCCCTGGTAGTATCGTTGAAAATCTGAATCTGCCCGCCGGCACTGGAATAGCCGGCGCCTTTTTGCCGCAGCATCTGGATCATCATATTATCCGTAGATTTGTAGATAAAGGGAATCATTACCTTCTGCCCGTTGACCAGGAAATTGCCGTCGGTATCCTTTTCCATAGCGGCTTCACTGACTTCCCAGATATAATCCCAGGTCAGCACATCCGGCACTTCATAGCCCAGCGCCTCCACATAAGTCTTGTTAATATAGCAGGCCTCTGTGGAGCGCATATACGGAATGGCGTAGTAATAGCCGCCAAAGGCGCATTCTTCCAAAAATTTGGGGACAATCTGCTCCTTTGTGGGCGCATCAAACAGCACCTGGCTGCCACCCAGACCGTACTTTTCATCTTCAAATAATCCGTCCAGCGGCACAACCGTTGCATTACCGCCGGTCAGGTAGGTGGCAATGTGGTCAGGATAGGTGATGCACACGTTGGGAGTGGTGTTGGTGGCAATATTTGTGATGACATCGTTGTAAATCCTGCCATAGTCGGTATACAGCCGCAGATTGACCTTGATATTGGGGTAAATTGCTTCAAAATCCGCAATCGCCTGCTCGTAAATCGATACCTGCGTTGCGTTGGTATCGTTCTTTGCCCAGAAGGAAATCTCGTAATTCCGGGAGGTATCGAAGGTCTCCGGAATCTGGAATGTGGCTTTTTCCTTGCTGCCGTGGCAACCGGTCAGCAGCAGGGCAAGCAGCAGCACTGCCGCAAATACTTTCTTCATCCCTTCAGGCCTCCTCTTGCCACGCCGGCCATAATCTGCTTGCGGAAACACAAAAACAGTACGATCAGCGGCACAGAGATTACAACCACCGCCGCCATCATTGCCGGAATATTTTCCCGACCGAAGCCGTTTTCCCGAATTTCCTGAATGCCGTTGGATACCAGAAAATACGTCTGCTCATCGGTAACCAGGCGGGGCCATACATAGCTGTTCCAGCACTCAATGATTTTAAGAATGGTAATGGTAACCACCGTTGGGCGGCAGATGGGAATCAGAATTTTCAGAAGATACTGCAAATCCGTTGCGCCGTCCACCTTGGCTGCGTAGTACAGCTCATCCGGCACCTGAGCGAAATTTTCCTTCAAAAGGTAAATGTAGAACACCGAGGTAACCGAAGGCAGAATCAGTCCTGTAAAGGTATTGCGTAAATCCAGGTTGGTAACCGTAACATAGTTTGTGATAATCACCAGCTCTGTGGGAATCATCATCAGCGACAAAAGCAGCGTAAATGTCAGCTGCTTTCCTGCAAACTGCAGCCGCGCAAAGGCAAACGCTGCCAGCACTGTAACAATCAGCATCAGCGCTGTAGTTCCCAGGGTAAATACCACCGTATTTGCAAAATAGCGGGCAAGGGGTACTACAGAAAACGCCTGCAAATAGTTTTCCAATGTGGGGTGCAGGGTGAACAGCTGGGGAATGAACTCCGCGTTATAGCTGCCATAGCTTTTTACCGAGGTCAGCACCATCCAGTAAAAAGGAAACAGCACCATCAGTCCCCAAATGCTGAGCAAACCGTAGGTTAATCCTTTTTCCACGCCCCGATTGATGCGGCTGCGCCGCTGCAGGGCCAAATAATCCGTTTGATTTTTCATAGCGCACCTCAACCGTAGTGGACGTGTTTTTTGCTGACCAGTAAATTGATACAGGTAATGGTCAGCACAATGAGAAACAGAATGATTGCCGCGGCAGAGGCGTAAGAAGGATAGCCGCCGCTGTTGCCGTAGAGCATATCGTAAACATAGCCCACAATGGTGTTCATACCCGCCGCGTTCAAGTCCGTTCCGAACAGCGCCACCGAATCGGAATACGCCTTAAATGCGCCGATAAAGCCGGTGATAATCAAATAAAACACAGTCGGGGAAATCAGCGGCAAAGTAATGCGGGTGAAAATTTTCCACTTGGAAGCGCCGTCGAGACGGGCGGCGTGGTAATACTGCTCGTCCACCGATGCCAGAGCGCTTGTCAGAATCAGCACCTTGAACGGCAGCACCACCCATACAGTATAAAAGCACAGCACAAACATTTTCGCCCAGTAGGGGCCGCCGATAAAGTCTACCGCCTCCCCGCCAAACCACTTCACCAATACGTTTACAAGTCCGTCGGAATAAGGGGTCTGCTTAAACAGAATCATAAACACCAGACCCACCGCCAGCGTATTGGTTACGTAGGGCAGAAAATACACTGTCTGGTACAGCTGCCGCAACTTCCTGATAGAGCTGAGCCCCACAGAAAGCAGCAGCGCCAGACCGGTGGAAACCGGCACTGTAACGATCACCAGAATAAAGGTGTTTTTTACCGCCTGCAGAAAATAGGGGTCGTGAAGCACATAGGCATAGTTATAAAAGCCGG
>JAZRGQ010000192.1:0-7079 GCA_045644405.1 Faecousia sp. | reverse complement strand
CATACCAATGCCAAAATACGCCGATGCCTCCTGAATAGTCAAATTTGACTTTTTCCACACGGGAATCTCCGTTTTCATATGAAAACCTCCTATAAAATATTCTGTCTTTCGACGAGAATATTCTACAAAAAAAGCGAGACCCAGCCAATTGGCGAGGTCTCGCTCGTTTTATAAGTTGTTATAAGTTATTACCGCAACACAGTTTACCAATGGTATACCAATCGTTCGCAAGGTTTGACAACAAAAAATAACTTGGCAAACCGTATCATAATGCGTCATATCGCATCATATTGCGTCATATTAATCCAAAGGTTTCATCGTGGGGAACAGGATTACTTCGCGAATGCTGTCGGCGCCGGTCAGCAGCATAACGCAGCGGTCGATACCGATGCCCATACCGCCTGTGGGAGGCATACCGTATTCCATAGCATTGAGGAAGTCCTCATCAAGCATTTCTGTTTCATCGTCGCCACGTTCCCGCTGCTCCACCTGCTTCATAAACCGGTCGCGCTGGTCAATGGGGTCGTTCAGCTCAGAGTAGGCGTTACCCATTTCGCTGTGGCAGATGAATGCCTCAAAACGCTCTGTCAGACGGCTGTCCAGCGGGGAGCGCTTGGTAAGCGGAGAAACCTCCACAGGATACATCGTAATAAAGGTAGGCTGAATCAGATGCTCCTCTACTTTCTGGTCGAAACAGGCATACAGGGCGTTGCCCCAGGTCTTTTCCGCCGCATCGGCAAGCTCTACACCCTTTTCCTTGGCGGCAGCCACTGCCTCGGCGTCATCGGAGATGGCATCAAAGTCAATGCCTACGTACTCCTTAACCGCCTGCACCATTGTCATTCTGCGCCAGCCGGGAGCCAGATTAACCTTTTGACCCATCCACTCCACTTCATAAGTGCCCAGGATTTCCTTGGCAGCGCCGGAGATAATGCCCTCGCAAATGTCCATCATATCGTGGAAATCGGCGTAAGCCTGATACAGCTCAACAGATGTAAACTCCGGATTGTGCTTGGGGTCCATACCTTCGTTACGGAAGATTCTGCCAATCTCATATACCCGGTCCATACCGCCGATAATCAGCCGCTTCAGGGGCAGCTCGGTGGCGATACGCATATACATATCCAGATCCAATGTATTGTGGTGGGTTATGAAAGGACGGGCAGAGGCGCCGCCGGCGATGGTATTCAGCACCGGTGTTTCCACCTCGATGTAGCCCATATTGTCCAGATAGTTGCGCATAAACTTGATGAACTGAGAGCGAATCACGAAGTTGCGCTTTACCTCAGGATTGACCATCAAGTCCACATACCGCTGACGGAAACGGATTTCCTTATCGGTCAAGCCGTGGAACTTATCCGGCAGAGGCAGCAGCGCCTTGCTCAGCAGCACCACCTGCTTTGCGCGGACAGAAATTTCCTCTGTCTTGGTCTTAAATACTTCGCCCTCAACACCGACGATGTCGCCGATATCGTTCTTCTTAAAGCGGGCATACTCCTCCTCACCCAGCTCGTCAATCTTCACGAACAGCTGGATACGGCCGGAGCAGTCCTGCAGGTCGCAGAACATAACCTTGCCCTGACCGCGCTTGCTCATCAAACGACCGGCAACACGGACAGTTTTGCCCTCAAAGCCCTCATAGTCTGCCTTAATGGCAGCAGAATCGGCATTAAAATCAAACTTGGTCTGCAGGAAGGGATCCCGACCCTCTGCCTGCAGGGCAGCCAGCTTTTCTCTGCGGATTTTTACCTGGTCCAGCAAAGGAAGCTCTGCCTGCGGTACAAATTTTGCCATATCTTAGCCCTCGCGTGTAACTTCCACAACCTTCATAGAGTAGGTGCCGGAAGGCGCATTCACAGTAAAGGTATCACCAACGGACTTGCCTACAACGGCGCGACCGAAAGGAGAATCGTCAGACAGCTTGTTCTCCATAGGATTGGCTTCCTGAGAACCGGTAATTCTATAGGAAATTTTCTTGCCCTTTTCGTCCTCTACCACTACCACACAACCCAGACCCACACGGCCTGTGGCTTCGTTTTCGTCCTCAATAATCACCGCGTGGGACAGAATATCTTCAATCTCCGCAATCCGGCCGTAGAGCTTTGCCTGCTCATTCTTGGCAGCATTGTACTCAGAGTTTTCGGACAAGTCGCCATAGGACCGCGCTTCAGCGATCATCGCAGCGATTTCACGCTCACGGGTGGTTTTCAAATAGTTGAGCTCTTTCTCCAAATCCGCCAGCCGCAAACTGGTAATCTTAAATTCCTTTGCCATCGTAAACATCCTTTCTTGCATCAAAAGTCCATAGCTCCAAACATTATAGAAGAAAAACCCTGTTCCGTCAAGATTTTTTCCGGCTTTTGGGCTATTATTTTGTCAGCGCCGCCACCGCAGCCTGTATTTGCGCGTCGTCCTCCGGCGCTACCTGTCCTGCATAGATTGCAGCGGCGGTTTCCGCGTCCACCTCTACCGGCACCTGCGGTACCAGTCCGCCTGCCTCAGCAAGGCTCACCTTATTGGGGGTATAGTACTTTCCAACAGACAGCGCCACGCCTGAGCCATCACCCAGCAGGAAGGTATTCTGGTAATACCCCTTACCCACCGTAGGCTGCCCGACGGACACCGCCCACGTATACTCTGTCAGCGCCGCGGCAAAGAACTCCGCCGCAGAATAGCTGCTTTCGTTCATCAACACCGCCATCGGCATCTCCAGGCAACTTTCTTCGGAACTGTCCCAGATTTCCTTTCCGTCGTAGCTGACGCTGCAAAACAGCGGTCCCTCCGGCAGCAGATAATCCAGCACCTTTACAAGCTCATCTTTGTAGCCACCGGGGTTATTACGCACATCGAAAATCAACGCCTTTGCGCCCTGCTGTACCAACTGCTCAATGGCAGAAATCGTTTCGTCGGCGCAATTGGTATTGAAGTTTGCGATGGTTACAAGACCGATGTTATCCGGAAGCATCTCGCCGGTAGCAACCGCTACCGACAGCTGCCGCCGCTCCACCTCCAGTGTAAGCTTTTCTTCGCCGCGCAAAATGCCAATGGTAACCTTTGTGCCTTCCTGTCCGCGCACGATGTTGCGGGTGCCGTCCAGACCCAACTGCGCCACATTCTGCCCTTCCGCTTCCACCAGCACATCGCCAAACCGGATTCCCGCCTCCTGGGCAGGACTGTCAGGCTCTACCTGCACAATATCAAAACCGGTATTATCCTCGCGCAGCTGAATGGTAATGCCGATGCCCACATAGCTGTTTTGCTTATTTTCCTCATAGGCGGCAAATTCATCGGCGCTGATATAGTAGCTCCACTGGTCCGGCAGCGCCATTACCATCGCATTGGCTGCCGCATCCTGCATTGCCGCGCTGTCCGCCTCACCGATAAACTTTTCATCAATCAGCGCTTCCAGCCGTTCCAACTTGGAGGTTTCCTCCTTGTCGGGCCACATAAGTGTCGCCGCGGAGGCAAGCGCCGCCACCAGAATATAGCTGACCAGCCGTAATACCCATTTTTTCATAAAATACCACCTCTAACAAAAGCCTGCGCCCACAGCTCCAAAAAAGAGCTGTGGGCATTGGTTAAATATTGATATAGAGCGCCGGATTCACAGCAGAGCCGTTATAATACACACTAAAGTGCAGATGGGGGCCTGTGGAAGTTCCGGTGGAGCCGCAATAGCCAATCACCTGTCCTGCGTACACATAATCGCCGGCAGACACCACGTAATGGGTCATATGCAGGTAACGGGTAGAGAAACCGTCCTGATGGTTGATATACACGTGGTAGCCGGAGGAGCCGTCATAGCTTGCCCGACTGACCACGCCGCTACGGGTGGCAACAATCGGCGTGCCGGAGGGGGCGGACAGGTCCACACCGTAGTGGAAACGCCAGTCGCCGTATACCGGGTGTACACGCCAGCCAAAGGGGCTGGAAAAATGGGTGTAGTTGATAGGAATCACCCACTCAACGCCATCTACCACATTGGGCGCAGACGGAGTCTGGGGATTGGACGCCTGCTGCTGCGCCAGCCACTGCTGGTATTCCCGCTGCTTTGCCTCGTCCAGCTGACCTTCCAGCGCATCGATTTCCGCGTTCATTTCGCTGGCCTTTTGCTCCGCCTCGTCCAGCAGCGCATCAAATTCCGCGCCCTTAGCAACCAACTCATTGAGCAGCTTGTCTGCTTCGCTGCGCTTTGCAGCCAGCACTTCCTCGGAGGCAGCCAGCTCCTGCTTGCTTTCCTCAAGGGCGGTCTTCTCGCCCTCCAGTTCGGTTTTGGCTGTGGCAACCGTTTCCGCGGCAATACGCATTTCCTCTAATCTGCGCTGGTCAGATGCGGCAATTTCCTGCATCATATTCAGTCTGTCCAGCAAATCCGAAAAGCTATTGGCCTCAAACAGCACCGACCAGTAAGACAGAGTGCCTTCTTCCTCCATAGCGCGGATACGCTCTTTATTTTTTTGATTCAGTTCTGCCTGCAGCTTCAGCGCCTGATCAAGCTCCGCCTGCTTTTCTGCAATCAAATTGCCATAGGCAGTAATCTGGGCGTTAATGTTGCGCACCTGCTCGTGGAGAAGGAACACTTCCTGATCAATAATGTTCTTCTGGGCAACGATTTTTTCCATCTCGCCCATATTGTCGGAAATCTGACTCTCCAGCTCATCAATCTGGCTGTCAATTTCCTCTTTTTCATCTTCCAGCTGGGCAATCTCCTGCCGAAGCTCGGAAGAGGATTTTTCAGCGCTTACCAAACTGATCAGCGCGCTCATAACCAAGCCCAGCAGCATTACCACCGCCATTATACCGGCAAGTATTGCTGCAAAGCGATTTCTCTTTCTCATCATATCCTCCTGGGGACTGGAATATTCTCTGGATTAAATGCTAATGTAATTTGCGGGGTTTACATAACTTCCGTTATAGCTAATGCCAAAATGCAGGTGCGGTCCGGTAGAAGCGCCGGTAGAGCCGCAATAGCCAATTGTTTGCCCTGCCTGCACATACTGACCCGGCGCTACGATGTAATGGGTCATATGCATATAAATCGAGGCATAGCCGTCCCCGTGATTGATAGACACATAGTATCCGGCGCCGCCCTCTTCATAGGACGTGGTGGTTACGGTGCCACTGCGGCTTGCCACAATGGGCGTGCCGGTAGGCGCAGCCAAATCCACGCCGTAGTGCATTCTCCACACACCGCTCACCGGGTGCCACCGGTTACCGAAAGGACTGGTGAATGCGGTGTAGCGAATGGGTGTGAGCCAGCCGCTGCTGCTACTGTCATTGCTGGGCGCAGTCGGCTCCGGCGGACGGGTTGCCTCTTCATAAGCAGCTTCCTTTTCCGCGATTTTCTCCATCAGTTCCGACTGGGCTTCCTCGGAGGCATCTAAAAGGCTCTGGAACCGGGCGCCTTCTTCGTGCAGCTGCGCCAGCAGCGCCTCTGCATTTGCCTTCTTGGTTTCCAGCTCTGTCTGGGTTTGCTGCAGCTGACTTCTGGTCTGCTCCAGCGCGTCCATCTGGCTGTCCAGCTCCTGCTTGTTTTCTTCCACTACCTTAGCGGCCTCACGCATTTCCGCCAGTCGGCGGCGGTCTGCCTCCGCAATTTCCCGAACAATCACCAGCCGGTCCAGAAAATCCGCAAAGCTGGCAGAATGGAACAGTACCGACCAGTAGGACAGTCTTCCGTTTTCCTCCATCGCGCGAATCCGCGTTTTGTTTTTCTGATTCAGCTGGGAAAGATTCGCCTGCGCCTGCACCAGCTGGTCCTGGGTGTCTGCAAGCAGCAGCTCAAGTGTAGCAATCTGCGCGTTGATTGTATCCAGCTGGCTATAGAGCAGAAAAATCTCCTGATCGATTAAATCTTTCTGGGCGCTGACCTCCTCTACTTCCTTTGCCTGTTCGTCCAATTGGTCCTCCAGGCGGGAAATTTCCGCGGCAGCTTCTTTTTTCTGTTCTTCCAGTTCCTGCAACTCCTGCTGCAGCTGGCTGGCACTTTGCGCCATTACTTGCTTCGGGAACAGACCCAGCACAAGCACACTTATCAGCACAAATGCAAGTATCGCTTTCCTGTAGTCTTTCATAAGCATATTACACGTCCATAAATTTACGGATAGAGGTCCAGCTGCCTACCACGCCGACAAACAGACCGGCAGCGCAGAACGTTGCCACCATCGGCCACAGCAGCTCGGTGAAGGGCACAAAGCTCAAAAGCTTCATCGTGTCCACAACCTCCAGCCTTGCTACCAGCGCATCATACAGCGCCCACTCCAGCCCGAAGGCCACAGCCGCGCCAATCATACCCAGCACAAAGCCTTCCACAACAAAGGGCAGCCGGATAAATCCGTTGGTTGCGCCCACCATTTTCATAATAGAAATTTCCTCGCGGCGGTCATACATCGCCAGCTTAACCGTGTTGGAGATAATCAGCAGCGACACCACCAGCAAAATAGAAATAATCGCCACCGACGCAATTTGCAGAACGTCCTGCAAGGTGGTAAAGCCCTCTGCCAGCTCAAAGGCGGCGCTGGTATCGGCAACGCCGCTAACCTGCTCGATTTCCGCCACAGTCTGCTCCATCAGGCTGTTGTCCTTAAGTACCACCACAAAACGGTGCCGCAGGTCCTCTGCCTCCACGCCGGAGAAAGCCTCCTCGTCCTGATGGTCGGCAATGAAGTTCGCCAGCGCCTCCTCACGGGAGACAAACCGGGCGTTATAAATATTTGAAATACGATTGAGCTTGGTGCCTACGCTTCTTGCCTCCGCGTCCGACAGGGTTTCATCTACATAAACCATCACTTCGTTGGTTTTGTTCAAATCCTCCACCATCAGATTCAGGTTGTACATCAGCGAAGAAAAGCTACCTACAATCACTAAGCACGCCACTGTTACACACACAGCGGCAAAGGACATAAAACCGTGGAGAAAAATCCCACGAATGCCCTCTCTCATTAAATATCCCAGATTATTGACTCTCATATTCTGTAATACCCATCCATTCCGTCATGCACCACGACGCCCTCGTCGATAGCGATAACACGCTTTCCGAATCGCTCCACCAAATCTCTTTCGTGGGTAACCACCAGCAT
>JAZRGQ010000191.1:0-7575 GCA_045644405.1 Faecousia sp. | reverse complement strand
AAAGTTTTATGGATTACCCAAACCGCTGTTATGCTGGCGCTGCTGCTGGCGCTGCAGGTGCTGACAAAGCCGCTGGGGCAGCTGGTTACCGGCTCCTTTGTTAACGCCGTTCTGGCGGTTACCGTATTGGTGGCAGGTCTTTCCAGCGGCATTACCGTTGCCCTCATCAGTCCTGTGCTGGCATATTTTCTGGGCATTGCGCCCCAGATTCTGACAGTGCCTGCCATTATGGTGGGCAACACTGTGTTTGCGCTGCTTCTGCGCCTCATCGCAGGCAGCGACAGCAAAAAGCTTGTCCGGCAGATTGCCGCCTGGCTTGTGGCAGCGGCTGCAAAATTTGCCGCCCTTTACACCATTGTTGTGTATCTGATTTGCGGCGTTTTTGCCGAAGGACTGCTGGCGTCCGGCGCGTTGAAAGCGCCAATGCTCAAAGCCCTGCCGGCGACCTTCAGCTGGCCGCAGCTGATTACCGCACTGATTGGCGGCGCTGTGGCGCTGCTCATTACGCCGGTACTGCGTAAGGCTCTGCGGAAATAAAATAAAATCGGGGCTTTCGCCCCGATTTTTTATTTTTCAAAGGTGAACTTCTCCCAGGGAATGGCTACAGGCTTTTTCTCGGTAACAATCTCATCAATGTGCATCAAAAGGGGGAATTCCTCCAGATTGGCAAGACCCAGCTCCGCCTTTTTACGGATTGCCCGCGCCACACGTCCCGCCACTACCAGCGATTCCAGTGTAACGCCCTGCAGCTCTGCTTTGGCCTCGTCAATGTCCAGTCCGCGTCCCAGCAAAATGCCGATAAGCCGTGTTCTGCCGCCATACACCGTTACATACAGGTCGCCTGCGCCCACCACAAGGTTATTCAAATCGCCTGCGCCCTGCAGCTGCAGCAGCTTGGACATTTCCCTTATCGCCTGTCCGAACACTGCCGCCTGGGAATTAAAGTGCAGCTCGCTGTCAATGCCGAATGTCTTTTGATTCAGTCCGATGGTCAGCGCGATTCCCAGAGCGTATCCGTTTTTCAGCGCCACCGCGCTCTCCACGCCCACAATGTCTGTAGACAGGCTGATGTGATAGTAATCGGTTGCCATCGCGGCTTTTATCATACGCAGCACAGAAACGTCCTTGCCGCAGAAGGAAACCTCCGTCTGGTCGTGAGCAACCAGCTCATAGCTGGTGCAAGGTCCGCCGATGGCATTGAGGGGGATACGCTTGCCCAGCATATCCAGCTTTTCCTGCCACAGGTCCAGATAGGTAAGCAGCGTTCCGTCCTGTGTGTCCATCAGTCCCTTTGTAACCGAGATGACCGGAACGTTTTCCTCCAGTCGGGGCAGGATTTCGTCCCGAAACCACTCTACGCCGAAGCTGCTGACACCGCAGATAATGAAATCCGCGCCGCGGATTGCCTCTTCCAGCTGGTCGATTTGGTAGTATTCGATGCCCTCGGGAAAATCCCGGGTGAATTTGGGGTGCCGGTTGGTTTTGCGGCAGCATTCAATAATCTGGGTATCAAGATGGGTGCCTACCAGGCGCACAGTATTGCCGTTTTCTCTTGCGGGAAACGCAAGGGCAGAGCCCATCATTCCGGAGCCGATAATCGTAATGGTCTTCATTTTTACACCCTTTCTGCTTTTTCTTTATCATACCACATAGCGGCGAAAATGTAAATCCGGCAATCTGCTGCTGTCTTTGTAGGGGCGGATAGTATCCGCCCGCTGAATGTTGCGTAAGAAAAGCGGAGTAACAGCCAAGAATTTTTACCAATTGCCAAAAACTGCATAAATACAGATTTTTCCCTGTGCGCCTGTTGACAAACCAAAAAAACAGAGGTATCATTGAATTACAGTATTTTACAGGAGGCTTTACAATGAAAAAGTTAAGCATCATCGTAGCACTTATTCTTTGCGTTACCATTGGTGGCGTATATGCAACCTGGGTTTACCCCGGTAACGAAATGGGTCAGGTTATTCAGCCCGTATCCAACGTTATGGCAGAAGCTAATTTTGAAGGCTCTTTCGGTACATACCACACTGAGTCCAACTCTCTGGCACTTCAGATTGACCAGGCGGCCGGCTCTTTCAACACAGAGCTTAAGTATGTGGGTGAGTTAAAAATTACCTTTTCCCCCCACGCAAATATCTCCCCCAACCAGCTGGCTGCTGCACTGGGCGCAACCGTTACTGTTACCGCTGCCGACCTGAATATGGCAACCTACACCGACGAGCAGGGCACAAGAGAGATTTGGAGCCTCAGCGCCACACCTACCTTCTCTCTGACCGAGGCAGACTGGACCGACACTGATGGCGACGGCGTCTACACCTGCATCATCACTTGCGACAAACTCAACGGCATCATCACTATGGCAAATACCTTCGATCTTCTTTCCTACGACAAGTACCTGTCTTTCCAGAAGCAGCAGAAGCTTGCCGTATTCAGAATCAAGATTGCTGCCGCAGCAGTTGCATCCAGCAACTAACGCAAATTACATTTGACCTTTTATAAAAAAATATCCCGAGAGCATCTCTTGGGATATTTTTTTCGGGAGAATAAAAATGTCAAGATTTGAACTTTACGTGTTCTTCTTGTGCCTTGTAGTTTTTATTGCCCTTACTGCCCTGTTCGGCGTTATGCTTTACGTTTTGCTGAAACAGGGTTATAAAGCAATCGCCCACGGACTTGAAGACGATAGAATTAAAACTGAATATACAAAAGAGCAGCACAAAAAGCCTATTCTGGATTTGCTATGCAAAATTGTTACGGGTGTTATTTTAGTGGCGTTTGGCATCGCTTTCCTGTCTTCTATGTGCGTAAAATTCTCCGAGGACAAGGTTTGCGGCAGTCTGCCGTCCGCTAAGGTTGTTATGTCCGAATCAATGGCGAAAAAGCACGCAGCAAACGATTATTTGAAGCAGAACAGTCTTGACGACCAGCTGGATATGTTTGACCTCATATTCACCCACCAGCTGCCTGATGAATTCGATTTGAAGCTTTACGATATTGTTGTCTACGCATACGGCGACACTATGATTATCCATAGAATCGTAGGCATCGAAGAGCCCAATGAGCAGCACCCGGATTGCAGATACTTTTTACTGCAGGGCGATGCTTCAAAATATCACGATGAATTTCCCGTTCTTTACAGCCAGATGAAGGCTATCTACAAAGGCGAGAAAATCCCCTTTATCGGCAGCTTCTTTGCTTTTCTGCAGTCCCCCGCAGGCTACCTATGCGTATTGCTGGTTATCTTTGCGGTGATAGCGACTCCCATCGCGGAAAAAAAGCTTTGGGCTGCAAAGGTTGCAAGACTGAAGCAAATCGGTTTTATTGCCGAAGACGAAACACAAGAGCAGGAAGTATAATGAAAAGAAATCATCTTTTAACACTTACCGTTTCGCTGCTGCTGATTCTCGGTCTTTCGGTTGGCGGTGTATTTGCTATGTGGACCTATCCCGGCGCGCCTGCAGATATTGAGGAGCCGGTTGCTAATAAGCTATCCACCTTCCGTTACGGCACTATTTATATCACCCAGGTAACGGTGTCCGGTGGCAGCTACGCAAGCGCCCAGTCGGCAAAAGTATCCGACCTTGATATCAGCTCCGATATTACCCTGAACGCCGCAGCCGGCTCTACAGTAGTGGTCGATGTTACCTTCTACAATAACACCGACGTTAACTACTACTATAATGAAGCCCAGACCGTTTCTCACGATAATACCTCTATCGCGTACAGTGTCAGCGGCATCGAGCAAAAGGACGCAGTAGCGCCCAAAACTTTCAAAACGGTTTCTGTTACCTTCTCTTTTAGCGGCAGCAGCACAGCAAAACGGGAGCTTTTGTCTCAAATCCACTTCAGCTTTGTGGTGGATAAGGACTCGATTACCGACGTTGTGGCGCAAACCGCGGTTGACAGATTCCGGGATATTTTGAATAACGTGGTGGCAGAGGACTCCTACGATACTCTGGATAACGCGATGAACAACCGCGGCAGCTTTATGAACAAGGCCTCGGCAGTTACCTACATCGGCAACGTATCCGGCTCTTCCAGCGCCGATTCTCAGGTGGTGCAATCCTTGTTTGGCGAGGAGTTTATGTCGATGGATCTGGACGGCGACGGCAAGGCTGTGCCCATTACCATTATGATAAAGCGTGAGAATCTGGACGAGGATTCCTCCACCGGCGCGTCCTACACCTACTCCAGCCTTGGCCGTGATACAACTGTGGACGGCGTAGAAATGACGCTTTATATCACCGCCGAAAACCTGAGTAATCTGTCCAGTAACAAGAAGGTAACCGTTTATGCGGCAGCCTTTACAAAGGCAGCCGGCTCTGATGAGTGGGTGCAGATTACCAACCTGACAAAGGGTACTGCCACCGCCAACAACTATAACGGCTACGGCTCTGCCAACTCCTTCAACACAGATACCTGGGTATCCCAGGACGGGCAGACTATCGAAGCGCTTGTGGCGCAAGGTTTGCAATAACCCATTCTTGCAAAGCAAAAAGGCACCGTGTATTCACGGTGCCTTTTTTTGTTACTTGCAGCAATTTTCCAGCTGCGCCTGCAGCTGGACAGCGATGGCGGTCATCGCCTGTTCGTCCGCCTTGCTGACCTTGCGGTCATAGGTTAAAAAGCCGTTGATTTCGTCCTCCACATCGCTGACCTGGGTGCAGATAGCGCCGCAAAGACCTTTTTCAATCGCCGGCAATACCTTATTACGGTACAAGGCAAGCATCTGGGTCTGAAATTCCTCCACGGTTTTGCAGGTCTTGTAGCCGTAGGCATTATCCGGATTGAACAGATGTCCCTCCACCGGATAGGTGTAGCCGCCGAACTCGCTGAGCACCACCGGCTTTTTCCCCGCGCGGATTTGATTCCATGGACCGAAATAAATGTGCAGGCTTTCCACGTCGCTGCATTTTCGCCGGAACCAGCCGGAGGTGGTGTCGATAATGCGGGTATTGTCCAGCGCCCGCAGTTTCGAGTATACATTATCGCTGTCAAACTGTCCCCAGCCCTCGTTGAACACAGTCCAGTAGACAATGCTGGGGTGGTTGCCCAGCTGCGCCACCGTTTCTTCCATTGTTTGCAGAAAGCGCTGCCGTGTTTTCGGGTCTTTGTGCATACGCTTATCCGGACATTTCTGAATTCGTACTGTGGGTAGGGCGGTATCCCGGAAAAAGCTATAGTCGCCGTTGTTCACCATATCCTGAAACACCAGCATACCCAGCTTGTCGCACTGGTAATAAAATTCCTCCGGCTCTACCTTGATGTGCTTGCGCAGGGTGTTAAAGCCCAGCTTTTTCATCGCCAGAATGTCCTCGGCATAGCACTGGGGCGCGGCGGGCGTGTAAATGCCGTCGGGCCAGTAACCCTGGTCCAATAGGCCGTGGAAGAAATAGGGCTTGCCGTTCAGGCAAAGACGGGGTATGCCGTTAATCACCTTTGTTTCAATGGCGCGCAGAGCAAAGTAGGACTCTACCGCGTCCTCGCCGGCAGTAATGCGGCACCGGTACAGATATGGGTCTTCCGGACTCCAAAGGCGGGCGTCTTCCGGCGTAATCTCCACCTTGCCGTCCACCAGAGGATATTCCCCAAGCCCCTCTACCTGCACAACGCCGTCCATAGCAGGGTCTACGGAAATCCGGACGCTGTAGCCCCGGTTTTCAATCCGCAAATTCTCTATATGGCGCTCAGGAACGCTCTCCAGCCATACACTCTGCCAGATGCCGGAAACGGGGGTGTACCACATACCGCCCCGCCGTAAAGTTTGCTTGCCGTAAGGGAAAGATAAATCCCGCAAATCATCGGTGCAGCGGATTTCAATCCGGTTGGTTTCCTGTAAATAGTCGGTGATGTCCACCGTAAAGGCGGTGTAGCCGCCCTCGTGCCGACCGGCAAATTTTTGGTTTACATAAATTTCCGCAATCTGGTCGGCAGCGCCGATGTGCAGCAGGACTCTGCCCTTACAAAATCCTTCCGGCAGCTGAAAAGTACGCCGGTAAGAAAGGGTGCTGCCCTCGGGAAAATGCCGGTTTACACCGGAAAGCAGGCTTTCCGGACAAAATGGCACCTGTATGGGGAACGTCTCCCCTGCCGCGGTCAGCTCCCAAACGCCATTTAAGTTTACATAACTTTCTCTACGCATCTGGGGTCTGGGATAAATTTCCCAGGGAGTACCTTTTAAGTTCTCCCCCTGGGGAGTGTACAGCGCATTAGTCATTGTTTTTCTCCTTTTTTATCAGCCGGAACAGCGGGATAAAGGACAGCCAGATAACCGCAGCCGCCACAAATGCGGCAAGGAAAATATTGGCATTGGGAATAAAGGAGGTTGTGCCGTCGGAATTTTGGATTACCTCCGCGTTCTTCAGCACCGCCGCGCCGATGGCAGGACCTACAATGCCGGGAATCAGCACCTGGGCAATAATCCGCTGACCCTGGAACATACCGGCTTTGTTTTCCGGCGTATGGTCTCGCAGCATCGCGCCAAACACCGCCATTGAGGAAAGATAGCCGCACAGCATAATCAGCGTACCGATAAACACCGGCGCAGTGCTGCGGAAGAAATACAAAATCACATAGCCCAGCATCAGCAGACCCATAGCGGGCATCGCCGATGCCTTGAATCCCTTCCTGTCATAGACCTTGCCGTAGAAGAAGGTGAATGCCGCTGCCAGCACGATAGCCGGCGCGAAAATCAAAACGTAGTTGTCCATACCCAGAGATACGGTGTAGTAAAGAATCAGGTAGGGCATAAAAATCTGGATAGAGATGCCGAACACCGCATAAGCCAGCAGTGTAATATACAGCGTCTTATTGCCCTTAACCACCGAGGGGCGGAAGCCGTAGATAAGATTGGCAAAGTAGCGGGTGTTGCTGCCGGTGTCCACCTTCGGCTCCTGAATCAGGAAGAAACCGCACAGACCCAGAATAAAGACGATGGTACCGATAACACCGAAAATGATGTTCCAGTAGTTGGGGCTGGCGGTGTCCAGGAACATTGCGCCGCCGAATACCACCAGAATCGCCAGCATAGCCATCATAGAGTTGATGCCCTCGGCTGCGCCACGGTTGGTCTCATCGGTGGAGTCAGTCAGCCAGGCGTTGAATGCGGCATCGTTGGCGGCTGAGCCGAAGAAGGTCATAATGCAGTCCACCAGAATCACAAGACTCACACCCACACTGACCGCCGCAGCGCCGGCAGCCGCCGCAGGCGACAGCACGTTAATCAGCGCAAAGCTCCATATGGATACGCCCCAACACAGGTAGCCGCCGCAAATAAAGACCTTGCGTTTGCCCAGCATATCGGACAGCGCGCCAATGAGCAGTGTGGTAACAGTGGCTGCCACAGAGCTGGCGCCTACCATAGCGGAAATCTGCTCCGCTGAGGCGGCAAAGCGCTCGTAGATAAACACATTCAGATACATATTCTCCATAACCCACGCAATCTGTCCCACCAGAGAGAAGATTACCAGAGAAAGCCAGAATTTGGGCGATTACTTTTGCATATACAGCACCTCTACTTCCCAGTATTTGATTTCAGTATAGCATATTTGCGCCAAAGGAGCAAGGTTGTTA
>JAZRGQ010000190.1:0-11080 GCA_045644405.1 Faecousia sp. | reverse complement strand
CGGCGCTCATCCTGTTGCGGTGCCCGGTGTGCGCCTTGGCGACGGCGCGCCTGCGTTTATGACACAAGGATTATACAACACACAGGTTGAAAATGCAAATAAAAAAAACGGGGCCTTTCTACAAAAATTGTGATTTTTGGTCAAAGGTGGTTAATGGGAGTTCTTGACTATATCGGCTGGGATGGTATAATAAATGCAAAGGTGAAATTTATTCTTTGGAGGTATTCAATGCGAGGAATTCCATCGATTATTACAGATATACGCAAGAAAGTGTTTACAGAAGTTGCCCGTATGGCATATGCAGGCAAGGGCTATGAGGGTGTGGACGATTTGCCCTATGTGATTGTTCCCGGCGACCGTCCCTTACACAGAGAGTCTATCTTCCTGGAACGGGCGATTGCCAGTGAACGGGTGCGCTCGGCAATGGGTTTGAGCATTCGTCCTATTCAGACACGGCATTTGATGACTGAGGGAATGGACGCTGCCGCTGTGGCGAATCAGTACTATGAGCCGCCGCTTATCAATATTATTCCCTATGCCTGCCACAGCTGCCCGTCTCATCAGTATCGGGTAACGGACAGCTGCCAGAACTGTCTGGCGGCTTCCTGCCAGAAAGTATGCCCCAAGGGCGCAATCAGTTTTGTCAACGGAAAAAGCCAGATTGATATGGAAAAGTGCATTAAGTGCGGCAAGTGCGAAAAGGCCTGCCCCTACCACGCAATTATTCATCTGGAGCGCCCCTGTCAGGCCGCCTGCGGTATGGACGCTATCGAAACGGACGAGCAGGGAAAGGCGCATATCAATCAGGATAAGTGCGTGGCCTGCGGTCAGTGTCTGGTCAGCTGCCCCTTTGGCGCAATCGTGGACAAGGGTCAGATTTTCCAGGTAATCCAGTCCATTATGCAGGGCAATAAGGTGATAGCGATTGTGGCGCCTGCCTTTATCGGACAGTTTGGCAAACACTCCACTCCGGGCAAATTTATCGCAGCGATGGTAGAGCTGGGATTCGAGCGCATTGTGGAAGTGGCAGTGGGCGCGGATATGTGTACCATTGAGGAAGCAAAGGACTTCATTGAGAAGGTACCGCAGCAGCAGAACTATATGGCAACCTCCTGCTGCCCCGCGTGGCATTCTATGATTTATAAGCTGTTCCCCAGCGAAACAAAGAACATCTCGATGACACTGACACCGATGGTATTTACCGCCAGACTGATGAAGAAAAAGTATCCGGGCTGCAAAGTGGTGTTTGTAGGACCCTGCGCGGCTAAGAAGCTGGAGGCAATTCGGGAGGATATTCGCTCTGACGTGGACTTCGTGCTGACCTTTGAGGAGCTGCAGGGTATGTTTGAGGCGAAGGAAATCGATTTTGAGACCATTGCGCCTATGGCTGACCTGAACGAGGGAACAGGCGCAGGCCGTGGATTTGCGGTGTCCGGCGGTGTTGCCGGCGCGGTCGCCAAGCTGATTCAGCAGGAGAATTCGCAGGCGCAGGTAAACACTGCCCACGCGGAAGGTCTGCGGGAATGCCGGAAAATGATGCAGTTGGCAAAAGCAGGCAAGTATGAAGGATTCCTGCTGGAGGGTATGGCTTGCCCCGGCGGCTGTGTTGCCGGCGCAGGTACGCTGCTGCCGGTGGAGCTGGCTACAAAGGTTGTCGGCCGTTATCAGGCAGAGGCAGATACGCAGAGCCCGATGGAAAGCGAGTACAGTGAACACGGAAAAGCTTTGGGGGAAGAATAAATGGCAGTAAATACACCGAAAACATATCGCAATCAGGTGCTATACAGCATCTTCGTCAGAAACTATTCTGAGGAAGGCACTTTCGAGGCGGTGCGGCAGGATCTGGACAGAATTCGCGCCATTGGCGTGGACATTCTGTGGCTGATGCCCATTCACCCCATTGGAGAAAAGTCGCGCAAAGGTACCTGCGGCAGCCCCTATGCGGCAAAGGATTTCCGGAAAATTGATCCGGCGCTGGGTACTGTGGAGGATTTACGCCGGCTGGTGGAGGACGCCCATCAGCGGGGAATGAAGGTGATTATCGATGTGGTGTACAACCACACCGCACCGGATTCCTGGCTGGCAGAGCATTATCCCCAGTGGTTTTATCACCGCGAGGACGGCAGCTTTGGTAATCGGGTAGGGGACTGGTACGATATTATCGACCTGGACTATACCCAGACCGGATTGTGGGAATATCAGATTGAAACGCTGAAATACTGGGCGACTATCGTAGACGGATTCCGCTGTGATGCGGCATCGCTGGTGCCGCTGGAATTCTGGAAGCAGGCAAGGCAGGCGGTCAGCCAAGTGCAACCCGAGTGTATCTGGCTGGTGGAAACAATAGAGCCGGAATTTATCCGGCTGTTGCGCGCCAACGGTATGGTAGGCCTTTCCGACGGGGAAGCTCTGCAGGCCTTTGACATCAGCTATGAATACGATATTTACCACATTTACCGCCAGTATCTGCTGGGCAAGCGCACTCTTAGCGAATATGCCGATGCAATCAACTTGCAGGAGAGCATATATCCGGATAACTATGTGAAGCTGCGGTTTTTGGAAAATCACGACAGACCCCGGGCGGCGCAGGATATTCCAGAGGAGAAAATGCTGCGAAACTGGACTGCGTTTTTGTATTTCCAGAAGGGTATGACTATGCTGTACAACGGACAGGAACGCTGTGCAGCCCACCGCCCGCAACTGTTTGAAAAAGACCCGGTGGACTGGACGGCAGGCACGGATATCTCTGCTTTCCTGCGGCAGCTGTACGAGATTAAAAAGGATTGCCTTTTCACGGACAGCGCCTACAATGTGAAGGCATTACCCCGCGATGTGCTCCTTGCAACCCACGAAAAGAACGCAAAGCGTATGATAGGCATTTTCAGCCTGCGCGGCGCGCCGTCGGTTGTGGAAGTGGCGCTGGAAGACGGTGTTTATGAGAACCTGCTGGGAGGCACGGTGGACGTGTACGAAGGCAGTGTGGGAATCACAGGAGAACCGATGATTATACGCGTATAAGAAAACAGGCTTTGGAGGAACTCCAAAGCCTGTTTTTTTGGTTGTTAGAAAAGATGCACAAACGGAAACGGAAATTAACATTGGTTTTTATACTGCATTATGGTTGACGAATAGAGAATACAGTGCTATTATATCGATATAAGCGAATCGATAAAATAAAATCGATAAAATCAAATCGAAAAGGAGAGTTGATTTGTATGACGAAGAAACGATATACCCCTGTAACCAACACAAAGGAGCTGACTGAAGCCATTGCGCGCTGCCGCGCTGCCCAGGAAAAGTTTGCGACCTATTCACAGGAACAGGTAGATAAAATTTTTCTGGCTGCCGCCATCGCTGCAAATAAAGCGCGTATTCCGCTGGCAAAGCAGGCTGTTGCTGAAACCGGTATGGGCGTGGTTGAAGATAAGGTAATTAAAAACCACTATGCTTCGGAATACATTTACAATGCATATAAGCACGAAAAGACCTGCGGTGTGCTGGAGGAGGATACTGCCTTTGGTGTGCAGAAGATTGCAGAGCCTATCGGCGTTGTTGCAGCGGTTATTCCCACCACAAACCCCACTTCTACGGCGATTTTCAAATCTCTCATTTGTCTAAAGACCAGAAACGGTATCATAATCAGCCCCCACCCCAGAGCAAAAGGCAGCACCATTGCTGCTGCAAAGGTGGTACTGGAGGCGGCTGTGGAAGCCGGCGCTCCCGAAGGCATTATCAGCTGGATTGATGAACCCTCTCTGGAGCTGACTGCGCAGGTTATGCACGAGGCGGATTTGACACTGGCTACCGGCGGCCCCGGTATGGTCCGGTCTGCATATTCCTCCGGCAAACCCGCGCTTGGCGTTGGCGCCGGTAACGTGCCTGCAATCATTGATGACAGCGCCGATATTTTGATGGCGGTATCTTCTATTATTCACTCCAAGACCTTTGATAAGGGTATGATTTGCGCTTCCGAGCAATCGGTGATTGTGCTCAATGACATTTACGATCAGGTGAAGAAGGAATTTGCTGACCGCGGCTGCTACTTCCTCAATGAGAAGGAACGGGATCAGCTGCGGAAGGTGTTGCTGATTAACGGCGCGCTGAATGCAAAGATTGTAGGTCAGAGCGCGGAAACCATCGCGCAGATTGCCGGTATTACTGTGCCGGAGCACACCAAGATTCTCATTGGTGAGGTGGAATCTGTGGAGCTGGAAGAGCCCTTTGCCCACGAAAAGCTGTCTCCTGTGCTGGCAATGTACCGCGCTAAGACATTTAAGGAAGCTACCGACAAGGCGCAAAAGCTGCTGGAGGACGGCGGCTACGGTCATACTGCCGCGGTTTACCTCAGTACGCGTACTGCTGCCGAAAAGCTGGATATGTTCTCCCAGAGAATGAAGGCCTGCCGTATCCTGGTGAATACACCCTCTGCACAGGGCGGTATCGGCGATTTGTATAACTTCCGGCTGACCCCCTCGCTTACATTGGGCTGCGGCAGCTGGGGTGGCAACTCGGTCTCGGAAAACGTGGGTGTTCGCCACTTACTGAACGTAAAAACTGTGGCAAAACGGAGGGAGAATATGCTTTGGTTCCGCGCACCGGAAAAGGTGTACTTCAAAAAGGGCTGCCTGCCGGTAGCTATGGACGAACTCGAGGGCAAGAAAAAGGCGTTTATTGTAACAGACACATTCTTGTATCAGAACGGCTATACGAAGCCTATTGAGGAAAAGCTGGACGCGATGGGTATCGTGCATACCGCGTTTTACAATGTGGCGCCCGACCCCACGCTTGCCTGCGCAAGAGAGGGCGCGGAGGCAATGCGCGCATTCCAGCCTGACCTGATTATCGCAGTTGGCGGCGGCTCTGCTATGGACGCCGGTAAGATTATGTGGGTACTGTATGAGCACCCCGATGTGGACTTCCAGGATATGGCTATGCGCTTTGTAGATATTCGCAAGCGCGTGTACGGTTTCCCCAAGATGGGCGAAAAGGCATACTTTGTGGCAATTCCCACCTCTGCCGGCACAGGCTCTGAGGTTACGCCCTTTGCAGTTATCACCGATGAGTGCACCGGTGTGAAATATCCCCTGGCGGACTATGAGCTGATGCCCAAAATGGCGATTGTGGACGCGGATATGATGATGGACGCGCCTAAGGGTCTGACTGCCGCTTCCGGTATTGACGCGGTTACCCACGCGCTGGAAGCCTATGCATCTATGCTGGCTACAGACTACACCGACGGTCTGGCGCTGCGCAGCCTGAAGCTGGTATTTGAGAATCTGCCAAAGGCGTACGACAACGGTCCTAACGAGCCCAGAGCGAGAGAGAATATGGCCAACGCGGCAACAATGGCGGGTATGGCATTTGCCAACGCATTCCTGGGCGTGTGCCACTCTATGGCACATAAGCTGGGCGCTTTCCACCACCTGCCGCACGGCGTCGCCAATGCGCTGTTGATTACCCAGGTGCTGCGTTTCAATGCAGCTGAGGTGCCGGCGAAGATGGGTACCTTCTCCCAGTATGACCACCCCCACACGCTGGAACGGTATGCAGAGGTTGCAGATTATCTGCATCTGCCCGGCAAGACCAACGAGGAGAAGCTGGAAAGTCTGATTGATGCCATTGAGCAGCTGAAAAAGCGGGTAGGCATCAAGGCTACCATCAAGGAATACGGCGTGGACGAGGCGGATTTCCTTGCCCGTCTGGACGCAATGGTGGAGCAGGCCTTTGATGACCAGTGCACCGGCGCAAACCCCCGTTATCCGCTGATGGAAGAAATCAAGCAGATGTATCTGGACGCTTATTACGGCAAATAAAAATAAAAGCGGCACTCTTCAAAAGAGTGCCGCTGTTTTGCTGCAGGGATATTTACTTTGTAAGGTCGCGGATAACCTCCGCCGCCAGCATCAGGCCTGCCACAGAGGGAACATAAGCAACGCTGCCGGGCAAGGAACGTCGGCCCTCCGGCAGCTCCTCGCTTGTGGCGGTGGCAGGCAGGGGGTCTTCTGTGGAAAACAGAACTTTCAGATGCTTGATACCCCGCTTGGCGCATTCCTTACGCATAACCCGCGCCAATGGGCATACCCGGGTTTTTGAAATGTCCGCAATTTGAAATTTTGATGGGTCCAGCTTGTTGCCTGTACCCATCGCGCAGATAATGGGCGTGCCGGCTGTCTGAGCGGCAACCGCAAGCGCCAGCTTTGCGGTAACGGTGTCGATAGCATCGACCACGTAATCGTATTGAGTAAAGTCAAACCGGTCGGCGGTGTCCGGACCGTAAAAGGCAGAAATCGCATTTACAGTAATCTCCGGATTGATGGACAGCACTCTCTGCTGCGCCACCTGCGCCTTCGGCTTGCCGATGGTTTCCATAGTGGCAAGCAGCTGCCGGTTTAAATTGGTGGGGCTGATGGTGTCGTGGTCAATCAAATCCAGAGCGCCTACGCCGCTGCGCGCCAGAGCTTCTACTACATATCCGCCCACTCCGCCCAGACCGAATACGGCAACACGGGCGTTTTTTAATTTCTCCATAGCGCTGTCCCCCAGCAAAAGGCGGGTGCGGGAAAAGGTATCCATAGTAGACCTCCTTTGCATTTTTCTTATGGTAACACGATTCGTCCAGCCTGTCAATTCTGCGAAAACAGTTGCTTTTTTCCAATTTTTCGATATACTTGGTTGTATTAGAATGCAAGGAGAACGTTATGAAAAAATCCGGAAATGCTTTGTGGCAGGTATTTATATCGTTTTTCAAAATCGGCGCCTTTACTTTTGGCGGCGGCTATGCGATGATTCCGCTGATTCAGAAGGAAGCGGTGGAAAAACGCAAGTGGATTACCGATGAGGATATCTTGGAAATAATTGCCATATCTGAGTCTACACCCGGTCCTATTGCCATCAATTCTGCAACCTTTGTTGGCTACCGGGCTGCCGGTGTGTTAGGGTCGGTATGCGCGACATTGGGTACGGTGTTGCCGTCGTTTATCATTATTCTGACAATTTCCTTTTTGCTGCAGCAATTCCAGCAATTGCAGGCGGTGCGGTACGCATTTCAGGGAATTCGCGCCGGTGTGCTGGCGCTGCTGATGAAATCTTTGTGGAGTATGTACCAGAAGAACCAGAAAAGCTGGGTTTCTTATGCGATAATGGCCGCGTCCTTTGTGCTGACAGCGTTCTTTGGCGTGAATGTGCTGTTTGTTATCATCGGCTGCGCGGTGTCTGGCGTGGTAAGCGCCCGCTATATGGAAAGGAGGCAGCAGCAATGATTTTCCTGGAGCTGTTCTTCACCTTCTTTATGATTGGCGCGGTTACCTTTGGCGGCGGCTATGCAATGCTGCCTATGATTCAGGAGCAGGTGGCGCTGCGGTGGGGCGATTTGATTCCGGCAGAGAGTCTGATAAACTTTGTGGCAATCAGTGAGTCTACTCCCGGCCCGTTTGCTATTAATATGGCCACATATGTTGGCTCGGTGGTTGGCGCGCAGAGCAACCTGGCGGTACTTGGCTCTTTCTGCGCCACCCTGGGTGTGGTTTTGCCCAGCTTTATTGTGATACTGATTGTTGCCAAATGCTATGATACCTTCCGAAACAGCCGTGTGGTAAAAGGCTGTATGAGCGGACTGAAGCCGGCGGTGGTGGGATTGATTGGCGGCGCAATATTTTCTGTATTCGTTACGGTGTTTTTTCCCGCAGGTTTTACCTGGGCGGTGTTCGGTCAGTCCGGTTTCTATGTAAGCTTGGCGATTTTCGCTTTGATGCTGGTGCTGGTATTTAAGAAAGTACACCCGATTTTGCTGATTTGCCTGTCGGCGGGTATTGGCATTGCCGCAGGATATTTAGGGCTGCTTTAATATTTAATGTATATAAGAAAAGCCCGGAGGAGGGTTGGCGCAATGCAAGCAAATCCTGAAAATAACTATCAAAGAATTACTGCAAGAAAAAATCCTCTGCTGCAGCAGGTGCGGCGGTTGCTCAGTTCCAGACGGGAACGGCAGCAGGCAGGTCTGTTTGTGGCAGACGGCATTAAGCTGCTGGAGGAAGCGGTAAAATGGTGGCCGGGACTGGATACTGTGATTTTATCTGACGGTGTGCAGGTGTCGGTGCCGGAAGGTGTCCGCACGGTATATGTACCGCAGGACGTGATGGCATCGGTTTCTCCGATGGAGACGCCACAGGGCGCGCTGTTCCTGTGCCGCTTGCCCCAACCTCAGCCGTTTGTACCGCAGGCAGGTATGCTGCTGCTGGACGGAATACAGGACCCGGGAAATCTGGGTACAATTCTGCGGACGGCAGATGCGCTCAATGTGCCGGTGGCGCTGCTGGAAGGCTGCGCAGATCCCTACAGCCACAAGGTGGTACGCGCCAGTATGGGCGCGGTATTTCGCAGACCGGTGATTCAAACCACCTGGCAGGTGGTGGAAAACGCCTGCGCAGAGGCGCATATTCCGGTGGCGGTTACCGCGCTGTCGGAGCGGGCGCAGGATATTCGGCAGGCGTGCCTTAAGAAAATGGCGGTTGTAATCGGCAGTGAAGGTCAAGGCGTGCGCAAGCAGATTATTGAAAGCGCCGCTGAGGAACTGATTATACCGATGCAAGCGCACTGCGAGTCGCTGAACGCGGCGGTTGCTGCCACGATTGTGATGTGGCAAATGAATCAATAAATAAGGAGGGGTGAAAATGCTGCTACACTGGGTTTGGTTTGCACAGCTGCCAAGGCTGTCAGAAATGCAAAAGAGAAACCTTTTACGGCATTTTCACGACCCGGAGGAGATTTATCACTGCCAGGAAAGCGCTTTTGCTATGTTTGACTGGCTGACCCAGCCAATGCTGGAGGCGTTACGCAATCGGGATTTGGTGCCTGCCCAGCAGATTTTGCGTGAATGCGAGGAAAAGGGACTGGGGATTATTACGATGCAGGACCAGGCCTATCCTTCGCGGCTGCGCAATACGGTAGACGGTCCTGCGGTGCTGTATTTTAAGGGCACGCTGCCCCAATGGGAGCAGCAGCCTGTAATCGGCATTGTTGGTACGCGGCGGGCAACACCCTACGGCTTGAGCACAGCGGCGCGGTTTGGTCAGGAGATTGCAGCCTGCGGCGCGCTGGTGATTTCCGGCGGCGCGTCGGGTATTGATACGATGGCATTAGAAGGCGCGCTGGCGGCGGGAAAGCAGGTTGTAGGCGTGCTGGGCTGCGGTCTGGACGTGGTGTATCCCAAGAGCAATCGCAACTTGTTTGAACGGATATGCGAAAACGGGTGCCTGCTTTCTGAGTATCCGCCGAGAACACAGGCGCTTAGCTGGCATTTTCCCCAACGCAACCGGATTATCACCGGTATCAGCAACGGACTTTTGGTCGTGGAAGCGCCGGAACGCAGCGGCGCGCTCAATTCTGCCCGCCACGCTTGGGAGCAGGGGCGGGAAGTGTTTGCTGTGCCCGGAAATGTGGGCGTTGAAACCTGCGCCGGCAGCAATGCGCTGCTGCAGGAACGGGCAATTCCGGCGCTGTGCGGCTGGGACGTGGTGAAGGAGTTTGTGCCTCTGTGGCCCTGGCTTGTGCAGAAGAAAACAGTTGCGAAAGTTTATGCGCAGGGACAGCCGTTGCAGGTGGCGCAGGCAGGAAATTCTTTGGCGCCGAAGCAGGCGAAGGAAAAAACGCCTGCCAAAAAAGACATTGACAAGGGCGGAAATTCCCCTTATAGTGTGGTAAATAGCGGGCAGGTATCCCTATCGGAACAGGAACAGGCGGTGCTTGCGCTGCTGGATACCACACCGGTAGCGGTGGACGATGTGATTCATCGGTCCGGTTTGCCCGCCGGTACAGTAAAAGCAATTTTAACAAAACTGACTATTAAGGGAGTAACCGTCGGCTGCGCCGGCGGACGGATTTGCAGGAAATAATTGTTGCGGAGGAAGCACATGAGCCAAATTACCAATCTTGTTATTGTGGAGTCGCCCTCTAAGGCGAAAACCATTGGAAAATATTTGGGACCGGACTATACAGTAAAGGCCAGTATGGGACATCTGCGGGATTTGCCGAAAAGCACGATGGGTGTGGATATTGAGGCTGGCTTTGTGCCGGAGTATATCCCTCTGGAGGCGAAGGCTTCTTTGATTGCGGAACTGCGCAGCGCTGCGAAGCAGGCGGAAAAAGTATATCTGGCAACGGACCCTGACCGTGAAGGTGAGGCGATTTCCTGGCATTTGAAGGAACTTTTGCAACTGCCGGACAATAAAACTTATCGGGTTACTTTTAACGAAATCACCCAGAGCGTAGTGAAGCAGGCAATCGAAAATCCCAGGGGTATCGACTATGCGTTGGTAGATGCCCAGCAGGCACGCCGTGTGCTGGACAGAATTGTGGGATACCAGCTTTCTCCGCTACTGTGGAAAAAGGTGCGGCGGGGTCTTTCCGCCGGACGTGTGCAGTCTGTGGCCACAAGATTGGTTGTAGACAGGGAAAACGAGATTCGCGCTTTTGTGCCGAAGGAATACTGGTCGCTGGCGGTTACTTTGGACCGGATTGGAAAATCCGGTACCTTTGTTGCCCAGTATTACGGCCGGGAAAAGAAGCAGGAGCTGGAGAATCAGACCCAGGTGCAGGAAGTGATGGATGCCATCGCAGGAAAGCAGTTTACTGTCAGCAATGTGAAGCGGGCAGATAAAAAGCGCAGCGCTGCACCTCCGTTTATTACCTCTACCTTGCAACAGGAAGCGTCCAGAAAACTGAATATGACGCCGAAACGTACAATGGCCATCGCGCAGCAGCTGTATGAAGGCGTGGACATTGCCGGTGAAGGTACGCTGGGTTTGATTACCTATATGCGTACTGACTCTTTGCGCCTTAGCGACAGCGCTATGGCAGCGGCGGCGGATTTTATCAAGAACCGCTACGGCGCAGCCTATTATTACGGAAAATTCCACACATTTAAGACCAAATCCGGCGCGCAGGACGCGCACGAGGCCATTCGTCCTACCCACGTGGAGCTGGATCCGGAACGGATTCAGAGCAGCCTGACGCGGGAGCAGTATCGGCTGTATAAGCTGATTTGGAGCCGCTTTTTGGCATCGCAGATGGCCAATGCGGTGTA
>JAZRGQ010000189.1:0-2759 GCA_045644405.1 Faecousia sp. | reverse complement strand
GGCGCTGTGCTGATGGTGGATATGGCGCATATTGCCGGTCTGGTTGCAGGCGGCGCCCATATGAGCCCTGTGCCTTATGCGGATATTGTAACCACCACTACCCACAAGACGCTCCGTGGTCCCCGTGGCGGCTTGATTCTGGGCAAGGAGGAGTTTGCCAAGAAAATCAATTCTGCCGTATTCCCCGGCACACAGGGCGGTCCGCTGGAGCACGTGATTGCAGCAAAGGCTGTTTGCCTGCAGGAAGCGATGTCGGATAGCTTTAAGACCTATGCCCACAACGTGGTAAGCAACGCCAAGGTGTTTGCACAGAGCTTGCTGGAGGAGGGCTTTGACCTGGTAACCGGCGGCACGGACAATCACCTGATGCTGGCGGACCTGCGGCCTATGAACATTTCCGGCAAGGAGCTGCAGGAGCGCTGCGACAGCAACCACATTACCCTGAATAAGAATGCCATTCCCAATGACCCGGCAAGTCCTTCCGTTACCAGCGGTGTCCGTATCGGTACTGCTGCGGTAACAACCCGCGGACTGGGCGCAGAGGAAATGCGTAAGATTGCCCATTGCGTAGCGCTGACGGCAAAGGATTTCGAAAATACCGCAGAGGAAGTAAAGGCAACTGTTGCGCAGATTTGCGAAAAGTTCCCGCTGTATAAGTAAATGCATTAATCGATATAAAGGGTGTTGCAGCACTTGCAACACCCTTTCTTTTGTTATGCAGAAGCAACGCGGAATTGTTGCTTTTTTGCAGCAATATGGTAAAATGGAGAAAAAGGAGGCTGCAGTATGAAAAAGAAACTTCGCTTTGTAATGATTGTACTTATTAGCATTGCCCTTTGCGCTGCAGCGGTAGCAGGCGGCATTAACGGCTGGGTAATTGGAAGGGCAGAAAAGTATCTTTTAACGCCTGAGCAGGCGCAGCAGTTGAGTGATGTGGACTGCGTCCTTGTGCTGGGGTGCTACGTCTATAATAACGGCAATCCCAGTCCTATGCTGGAAGACCGCCTGCGGCGGGGAGTGGAACTGTATGAGGCGGGAGTAAGCCAGAAACTGCTGATGAGTGGCGACCACGGCACGAAAGGCTATGATGAGGTTGGCGCTATGAAGGCGTACGCCACGGATAGAGATATTCCGTCCCAGAACGTTTTTATGGACCACGCAGGCTTTTCTACATATGAAAGTATGTATCGGGCGGCGGAGGTTTTTGATGCGGATAAAATTGTGATAGTAACCCAGAAGTACCACCTGTATCGCGCGGTGTATGCAGCCAGAGCCTTGGGACTGGACGCCTACGGCGTTGCCGCGGATTATCGCAGCTACAGCGGGCAGATAATGCGCGATGTGCGGGAAGTGCTTGCACGGTGCAAGGATTTTGCAATCTGCATTCTGCAGCCGAAGCCCACATTTCTGGGAGAGGTGATTCCTGTCAGCGGTAACGGTGATGTTACCAACGATGCGCTTGCATAGATGAAAAGCCCTCGGAAACAGTTGTTTCCGTGGGCTTATATTATGCTTTCGGAGCGCCGCTGAAAGCGGCAACTTCATCTGCTGTGGGGATGCTGGGCGTGGCGCCCTTTTTGCTGACAGCCAGCGCGCCAGCCTTGCTTGCCTGCTCCAGACACGCTTCAACAGGCAGCTGCTTTGCAAGGGCAGCAAGGAAAAAGCCTGTAAAGGTATCGCCGGCAGCGGTGCTGTCCACGGCCTTGACTGCGTAGGAGGGGTGGAACAGGGTCTGCTCCTTGTCGGCGTAGTATACACCGGCTGCGCCTACAGTCATAACGATTTTGGCATCGGGGAAGCGCTTTTGCAGAGCCTGCAGAATCTGGGGGAAATCCGTTTCCTCTGTGCAAGCCAATGCTTTTGCCTCAACCTCGTTAATCAGGAAAATATCCACAAGCTCCAGCGGATATGTAAGCAGGGCGTCGTTGATAGGGGAGGCGTAAAAGGCAACCAGCATCTTCTTTTCTTTTGCGGTGCGAATGGCTGCCGGAACATTGGATACCTCGTTCTGCAGCAGCAGCAAATCGCCCTCGCCAAAGTTCTGCAGGGTCTTGTTAATGTAGTCCTCTTGAATCTGTCCGTTAGCGCCGCCAAAGACGATGATGTTGTTCTGACCGTTGACACTTTGGATAATCGCGTGGCCGCTGACGCCTTCGAGCTGCTGCAAATAGGTTACGTCCACACCGCTGTCTACAAGGCACTGCCGCAGAGCTGCGCCGTCAGCGCCAACAGCGCCCATATGCCATACCTGTGCGCCGGCTCTTGCCAAGGCAACAGACTGGTTAAGTCCTTTGCCACCCAGAAATTCGCCGTAGCCTTCTGCAAGGACGGTTTCTGCAGGCGCTACAAAGTGGCTGAGGTCATAAACCTTATCGAAATTTAAGGAGCCAAGATTACAAATCCGCATAGTATTTTCCTCGTTTCATATGTTCTTTTTTATATGCTTTAGTATACAAAAGGGTGAGGGTAAAGTCAAGCGAAGCAAGGGATTTTTCACCCGTAGGGCGGAATATGGCGCAAACCCAACAGTCCACCGGACTGTTGCATATAATTGTTCGAGTCCCATCCTTACATAAAAATTAAACAGGATATCCCAGATGGGATATCCTGTTTAATGGTACGCCGGAAGGGACTCGTTTGCATTTTGCTCCGCAGGAGCAAAATAGAGGTTCGCCTCCGTCGAGCCGTCGGCGGGAACAATCCCCCCGGCTGTTGCATTTGCTTGTGCGGGTCCCCTCCTTTTCTTGCTAAAATTGAAA
>JAZRGQ010000188.1:0-3870 GCA_045644405.1 Faecousia sp. | reverse complement strand
TGCTGCAGGGCTTGATTCTGTTTTTAGTACTTGCCGCTGATTTCTACACCCGTTTCCGGGTGGTCCGCGTAAAGAGAGGGGAGAACACAGATGGAAATGAATAAACTGGGTGTTATTACCTCCTTCGTTCACAGCATTGTGGTCTATAATATCCCCTTGCTGTACGGTACAGTGGGCGAAATTATTGTAGAAAAGTCCGGCAGCCTGAATCTGGGCGTGGAAGGCATTATGGCGGTAGGCGCAATTTTCGGCTACATCTGCGGCTGTTATGCCAATAGCTTAGGCGTAGGCATTCTGGTGGCGTTTCTTGTAGGCGCGCTGTGCGGCCTGCTGTTCGCAGCGCTGACAGTTTCCCTGCAGGCCAACCAGAACATTACCGGTTTGACACTGACTACCTTCGGTCTGGGTATTTACTTCTTCGTAGGTAACGGACTCAAATCCTCCGGCTGGCCGGTAATGGGCGACTACGAGAACATCAAAAACGGCTTTGCCGATTTGGCAATTCCCTTGCTTTCCAAGCTGCCTGTGTTGGGCAAAGGTCTGTTTACCCACAACATTCTGGTGTATCTGGGCGTTGCCATTGCGCTTGGCGCCTGGTGGTATCTGAAGCACACCAATCCCGGCCTGCGGCTGCGGGCAGTAGGTGAAAATCCTGCTGCGGCAGACTCGGTGGGCATTAACGTAAACCTTTACAAGTATCTGCACATCTGCCTAGGCTGCGGCATTATGGGCATCGGCGGCTACTATATGGGATTGAATATGTCCGGCTCCTTTAACTCCAGCTGCTGGATTAACGGCTACGGCTGGATTGCGGTTGCGCTGGTCATTTTTGCAAACTGGAATCCGGCGCTGGCGATTGGCGGAACATTTGTGTTCGGTTTCTTCAATACGCTGCGTGTATCCGGAAATTCTCTGGCGGCGGCGTTCCCCGGTCTGCTGGGCTGGCTGGCAAAGGTACCCACACAGCTGTATCAGGCGCTGCCCTTTGTGATAACGGCGATTGTGCTGGTAGCTTCCTCTGCGCAGAAGAAGAAAAACAGCGGCTTGCCTGCAAGCTTAGGCGTGAACTATTTCCGCGAGGACAGATAAACAAAATCTCCGAAATGCATTGCATTTCGGAGATTTTTATAAGGGAAAGCCCCCCTTGATTTTATTTGCACAACCGCTATAATGATAGAAAATGCGGGAAAGGAGGCAGCCAATGTACGAAAAGACGAAAAAGCCCGCAAGGCAGAGGAAGGGGACTGCCTATATCCTGCTGGGTATACTTGTTTGCGTTGCACTGATTGGTACGGTGGTGGCAACCGCCATATGGGGCATTTTCTATATTAACGGCTTCCGCACGTATACCGGTCAGTTTTCCCGCAGCACGGTGTATGCCTACGAACAATGCACACTGGTTGCCCGGACACCGGAGGAAACCTTCCGGATACGGCAGGATAATGTGTATCCCATTTATACGGCAATCAGTAACGCAGGTCCGGGGCGAATGGCAACGCCACCCAATCGGGAGCCGGAGCTGGTGCTGGAATTTGGCGACGGGGCGCAAATGCGGCTATGGATGGTGGAGCTGAAAAACCCCATTCGTGATCGCAGCAGCGGACTGTTTATTAGCTTCACAGGACCGGACGGCACTACCTACAGCTACGATACCGATAAGCTGGATATTGCTATGCTGCCGCTGGACAGAAAAGAAAATCTTCCAAATAAATCCCCGGAACGAAACTAAAAGAGCGTGTTGTGCAACACGCTCTTTTTAAGTTTATTCCGCAAAATCCTCGGCGCTGACAGCGTCGGAGGACTGGCTTGCATTTACATATGCCATCAGTTCGTCGCCGGTGATGGACTCTTTGTTCAGCAGGTAAAGGGCAATCTCGTCCAGCAGCGCCCGGTGGTCGGTGAGCGTCTGCTTTGCCTCCTGGTAGCAGCGCTTCAGAAGCTTTTGCACTTCTTTGTCGATGGTGGAGGCGGTTTCCTGAGAGCAATCCAGATAGGACTGACCTTCCAGATATTCATTTTTAACAGATGCCGGCGCCATAAGCCCCAGCTCCTGATTCATACCGTACAGAGCCACCATATTTCTGGCAAGCGAAGTGGCGCGCTGGATATCGTTGGCGGCGCCGGTGGTTTGCACGCCGAACACAACTTCTTCCGCGGCGCGTCCGCCCACCAGTGTGCGCAGCTCGGTGAGCAGCTCCTGGGCGGTGTGGAGGTATTTTTCCTCCTCGGGCATTTGCATTGTGTAGCCCAGCGCACCGGAGGTGTGGGGTACAATGGTGATTTTGGATACAGGCTGGGCGTCCTTTTCGAGGGCTGCAATCAGCGCGTGGCCGATTTCGTGGTAGGCAACCAGCCGCTTTTCTGTGTCGGTCAGAACGGTGTTTTTCTTTTCTGTGCCGGCGATGACTACCTCGAAGGATACCAGCAAATCCTCCTGATTGACAGCCTTCCGGCTTTGCCGTACTGCCCGCAGGGCAGCTTCGTTGACAAGGTTGGCAAGGTCCGCGCCTACCGCGCCGGCTGTGGCCTGGGCAATTTTCCGCAAATCCACATCTTCAGCCAGCTTGATTTTGCGGGTGTGCACTTTCAGTGTATCCAATCTGCCTTGCAGATTGGGACGGTCTACAATAATCCGCCGGTCAAAACGGCCTGCACGCAGCAGCGCTTTGTCGAGGATTTCCGGACGGTTGGTGGCTGCCAGAATGACAACGCCCTTGGAAGAATCAAAACCGTCAATTTCACCCAGAAGCTGGTTGAGGGTCTGGTCGTTGGTATGGAAACGGGCGTCCCGGGAATGTCCCACCGCGTCAATTTCGTCAATGAAGATAATACAGGGCGCGACCTTAGCTGCCTGCTGGAACAGATTTCGCACACGGCTGGCACCGACACCTACAAACATCTCTTCAAAGTCAGAGCCGGAAATAGAGAAGAAAGGTACATTCGCTTCGCCGGCTACCGCCTTGGCAAGGAGGGTTTTGCCGGTACCGGGAGAGCCAACCAGCAGCGCGCCCTTGGGCAGTTTTGCGCCGATTTCCTTGTATTTCTGGGGGTTGTGGAGGAAGTCGATAATTTCCTGCAGAGATTCTTTTGCCTCGTCCTGTCCTGCCACGTCCTGGAAGGTAACGCCGGTCTGCTTTTCCATATAGACCTTGGCTTTGTTGCCGCCCATACCGCCCATCATACCTTCGCCGCTGAAGCGCTTGGTAAGAGAGCGCATAACAAAGAAGAAGACACCAAACATCAGCACATAGTACAAAATCATAATGATGGTGGAATTGTCTTCCACAATCTGGTCATAGACAGTTACGCCCTGGGCGTGAAGCCTTTCGGCTAGCTCCATTCGGTCGCCGCCGATGGGAAGACCAGTAAAGTATGCCTGCTGGTCTTCCGCGGGCTTTTCTGCTTCTTCTTTTGTCATATAAATCAGCCGGTCGTCCTGAATCTCGACCTCTGCAAGATTCTGGCTTTCCATCGCTACAAGGAAATCCGAGTAGGAGGTTTCTGTATACTGGCTGCGCTTAATATTGCCCCACAGGCTGCTGACAATCAGCAATAAGCCCACGGCAATAATCAGCGGCAACAGGAAGTTGCCCTTTGGCCGTTTGTCCGGATTCTGCCCAGAGGAATTGTTCCGGTTCTGTTCCATAATCTACACTCCTTCAATGGTAGTTGAATTTTACCCATCATATCACATTTTTTAACACTGTGCAACGAATGATACATTTTAACTGCGTAAATTTTCTGTTAATTTCCGCCGCCAAAAAAACTTGTTGAGAAAGGGGAGAAAATCTGGTATACTGATTAAAATACATAGAATATTTCCTGTTAAGGAGTGGAACGTATGAACGCAAATTACCGCCGCAGACCCCA
>JAZRGQ010000187.1:0-18210 GCA_045644405.1 Faecousia sp. | reverse complement strand
ATAACAAGATCGCACACCTACAATTGAGAAAGCCGAACACCCGGTATCCGTGCAGCCAGCTCTGGAACGGCAACCCCGCGGCACACAAGACGCTCCGCTTAATGCTGCTTGGTTCCCCACCTGACATGGTTCACGGAATCTTATTGCGCAGGACCGTTCCTTCAACACCGCTTACACCGGCCGTACAGCGCAGAAACCCTCCCGCGTGTAGGAATTCATCCCTGCTATAGCGGATTGCAGGTGATAGGGCACCGCTAACTCCCCGACTAGTGCGACCTTGTTATAGGCCGGTCGGTCATAACAAGAGTACTTTATATTATTTAGGCCATTTTGCTGTCGATAAAATCAGCCAGCTCCTTAAAAGTAGAGATTTTCTGATCTTCCATCTCCAGCTCGACGCCCAGCTCAGTCTCCAGATCCATAATCATTTCAACAATGTCCAGAGAATCCACACCCAGACTTTCAAAAGTGCTGTCCGGAGTAATTTCGGAAGCATCCAGCTCCAGCTGCTTTACAGCATAAGAAACTAATTTTTCGTACATTCTTTTTACCTCCCTATATGCTATCTCTTAAGGAATAACACTGTGTATTTTATTACATTGCGCCAGGTTTGTCAATGGGGGCTTTTCCCTGGCAGGCAGCCGCAAATCCCGCAGCATAGCCGGTTGACCAGGCAATCTGCAGGTTAAAACCGCCTGTATAAGCATCGCAATCGAGTATCTCTCCGGCGAAATACAAGCCTCTAACCAGCTTGGACTGCATTGTTTTCGGGTCTACCTGCTGTACTGCCACGCCGCCTGAGGTAATAATTGCCTCCGCTACAGGGCGTTTGCCTGTGATTTCAACTGTAAAGCTCTTTAATTGCCCCAGAAGCGCTCTGCGCTGCTGCTTTGTCAGAGAATTTGCCTGCAGCTGCGCGGGAATCTGCGCCCGTTCCAGGATAACAGGAATCATAGAACGTGGCAGCAAATCAGTCAGCGCATTCTCCATTGTCCGGTTTTGATATTGCTGCAAATCCCGCAGCAGACGGCTGTTCAGCTTTTCTTCGTCCAGCGCAGGCTTCAGGTCTATCACCAGCCGGCAATTTCCCTGCTTCAGATGCGCGCTGGCGCTGAGTACAGTCGGTCCGGATACGCCAAAGTGGGTAAACAGCAGCTCTCCAAAATCCTTATAAAGCAGTTTCCCCTTTTCATTCAGCAGACGCACACCCACATTGCGCAAACTCAAGCCTTGCATTGACTGGCAATCTGTGCCGGCTGTTTCCAGCGGTACCAAAGAGCCCTCCGGCGCAACAATTTTATGACCCAGCTCCTCAGCCATCGCATACCCATCGCCGGTAGAGCCTGTAGCAGGATAGGATACACCACCTGTTGCCAGCACCACCGCATCGGCAAGCAGTTCGCCCCGGTCAGTCATTATCCCTGTAACGCCCTGCTCCTGCGTCAGTATACGCAGAACTTTTCCATAGAATACATTTACATTTGCCTGTTTCAGCCGGCGCTGCAGGCACTCAAGCACCGATGCCGACCTGTCGCTGACAGGAAACACTCTGTTTCCCCGCTCTGTTTTCAGCGGACAGCCATTTTCATTAAAAAACGCCATCACCTTTTCCGGTGGAAATGCCTGCAACGCGCTATAAAGAAACCTGCCGTTTCTGGGTACATTTTGCAGCACATCTTCCACCAGACAGTGGTTGGTTACATTGCAGCGGCCTTTGCCGGTAATAAGCAGCTTTTTGCCAAGCCTTCCGTTGGCTTCTACAAGAATCACCTTGCGACCCTGTTCGGCTGCAGTAATCGCAGCCAGCATACCGGCAGGTCCTCCGCCGATGACCGCAACGTCAGCCGTCAATACACTGTGTTCCTTTTTCATAGACATTATATTCTTCCCAAACCCGTTCCAGTTTTTCAAAATTCTTCTGCAAAACTTCCTCTTTTGCTGCCGCGAGGGCTACCAGCAAGGCATTGACTACACTCAGCGGCGCTACAAGCGAATCCACCAGCGATACCATATCGCTTTTGGCTGCCAGCACATAATCGCAGTACTTTGTCAGCGGAGAAAGATTACTGTTGGTAATGCCAATAACAGTAGCGCCAAGCTCACTGCAATACTGGGCGGCTTTTAATGTAGAAGTGGAGTAACGGGGAAAGCTGAATGCCAGCACCGCATCATCTGCAGTTACACTCACAAGCTGCTCAAATATCTCACTGCAACCGGTGGTTGTAATGATATGCACATTATCAAAAATGTAATTGAGGTAATAGCCTGCAAAATTGGCAAGCGCCGCCGCGGAACGTACGCCAATTACATAAATACGTCTGCTCTTCAAAAGCGCCTCAACCGTACGGCTGAAATCCTCCCGATTCACAGTCTCCGCAGACTGGCGCAGTTTCTCCATATCCGACTGCAGCACGGAGGAAACAACGTCCTGGCCGATGCGGTCGTTGGCGGCCTCAATGCGCTGCACAGAGGTTAAATGGTTCATCACCATTTCCTGCATTGCCTTTTGCATACTGGGGTATCCGCTATAGCCAATCTCAGAAGCAAAGCGCACCACAGTAGATTCAGAAACGCCCACAGTTGCTGCCAGACGGTTAGCTGTCATAAATGCGGCTTTATTATAGTTTTCGGTAATGTACGCGGCAATCCGCCGCTGGCCTTTGGAAAAAACGGCTGCTTTGGTTTGCAGTACCGAAAGAATATCCTCTCGCATATGTACCTCCAAATCGTTTTCTTGCCTCGTATTTTACCAAAAATCCAGTAATTTTGCAAGTTAATTCCCTTCTTCTTGCAAATTTAACGCACTCACTTCCTGCCGGGTCAAATATCGCCAGCTGCCTGCAGGCAGCTTACCGAGTGTCAGTGCGCCTTCTGCAATACGTACAAGGCGTTTTACATTCATACCTGCCATATCGCACATACGCCGCACCTGCCGGTTTCTGCCCTCGTGAATTGTAATCAGCAGCACTGCCTTACCCGATTCTTCGCGGGAGCAGACACTTACTTGTGCCGGACGAAGCCGGTAGCCATCGAGGGTCATAGGCGCCTGCAGCGCCTGTAAACCGGCTTCGGTAAATCCATCCACGCTAACCCGATAGGTCTTATTGACCTGGTGGCTGGGGTGCATCAATCGATTGGCAAATTCCCCGTCATTTGTAAACAGCAGCAGCCCCTCCGAGTCCATATCCAATCTGCCCACAGGATACACCCGGACGCCGCAGTCTTCCACCAGCTGGGCTGCTGTCCGTCTGCCCTTTTCATCGGATAAGGTTGTTACATAGCCACGGGGCTTATGAAGCATTATGTACACCTTTTCTTCTGTGGACGGAATCGGTGTTCCGTCCACGCAAATATTATCTTTCTCTGGGTCTGCGCTTTGTCCCAGGGTGCAGACCTGTCCGTTACAGGTAACACGTCCTGCCACTATCCATTGCTCCGCCTGTCTACGTGAGCAAATACCGCGACCGGATAGAATTTTTTGAATTCGTTCTGTCATTTTCGTCCTCCTGCAAACAGCCGCTCCCAAACCGATGGTTTCGTCTCCTGCTCCAGCTCTACCGTTTGTCCAAACACCATAGGCACTTCCCCTATTTCCTTATCGCCAATGCAAATATGGGCGTTGCCTGCATACTGCCCTTCCACTACCGGCGCATACACAAAGCCTGTACCGGAGAGCACAATCTCCGGCTCCTCCGCCGGAGAAAGGGCATAGAAAAAGTCCTTTTGAGCCAGCAGTTGCACCTGTCCTGCCTGTCCACCTGCAATCTCCACAGTACCAAGGCACTGACCCTGTGTTACAATCCGGCGGGTTTCAAACCCGGAAAAACCTTCCTCCAGCAGCGCAGTGTGATCCTGCCAGTCATTGGGGTCGTGCATTGTTACCGCCACCAGCCGTCTTCCCTGCCGCATAGCGCTGGAAACAAGGATTCTGCCGGCAGCTTTCGTATAGCCGGTTTTCACGCCGTCTGCGCCCTCCACCTGCCACAAAAGCTTATTGTGATTGCGAAGATACCTGTCCCCTACTCTCATTGTCTTTGCAGACACCGTTTTACGGAAAATCGGATTGCGCATTGCGTATGCGGCAAGCTTTGCCATATCTCTGGCTGTCGAATAGTGGCCGGGACTGTCCAGCCCATTTGGATTTACAAAGTGGGTATCTTTCATATCCAGTGTGCGGGCTTTATCGTTCATCAGCTCCGCGAAGCCCTCCACAGTGCCGCCGCAATAAATTGCCAGCGCCACCGCCGCATCGTTTCCGCTGTGCAGCATCAGCCCGTAAAGCAGCTCCTGCACAGTCAGCACCTCACCCGCCTTCAAATACATAGACGAGCCCTCTATGCCAACCGCTTCTTTTGGAATCTTTACTCTGTCCAGCACGTTTGTCTGCTCGCAGATAACCAGCGCAGTCATAATTTTGGTTGTGCTGGCAATCAGGCGTCTGGTGTCTGCGTCTTTTTCATAGAGCACCCTGCCGGTAGTCGCGTCTAGCAAAATGCAACTTTTGGCGCTCACTGCCGATACAGGAAAAAACAGGACGGCAGCCAGCAAAGCAGCTGCCATCCCGACAAAAATACGTTTCATATTCTCACCCCGGAGTAGTTTCTCTCCGGTTGTGGAAATTATTCGCCTTTTTTCTCCATATGACTGTCAATAAAGCTTGCAATCTTATCCAGGGTATCCGGCACCATCTCCACCAAACGGTCGGCGGTGGTATTGGCAGGTGTAGCTACAGGCAGCATACGCACGTTGCCTTCCTTAACAATCAAAAACGCAACAGGGGTTACCTTCACACCGGCGCCAACGCCGCCGCCAAAGGGATTCTCCTGCCGGTTTGTATTTTTGGACACAAAGTCAGAGCCGCCGCCGCCAAGACCGATACTAATCTTGGAAATGGGAATAATGGTAACGCCGTCAGCTGTAGAGATGGCTTCGCCCACCACAGTATTGGCATTGACAAGTTCGCGGATTTTTGCGATTGTGCTATCGAGCATATTGGGTAAATTCTGACTCATAATTATGCACCGCCTTTTCGTATTTTGGAAATTTTCAAATATTCCCGGATAATCCGGATTCCGTGGACTCCTGCCAGCGCGCACAGCATATAAAGGGGCATTGTCGCATTCAGCTGCGCAATTACGATTGTTTTGTCCGCGGTAAAATCACATTCAGCTGCAATCTTCCGCTGCTTGATGCGGAAAACGCTTTCAAGATACGGCACAAGGCTTTCCACAATTCCGTTTGCCCGTCCGTAATTAACAGCCAGATCGCAAGGATCATCGTCAGCAAGAATCAATTTCAGTGTCAAATGATTCACACAAATCCTCTTGCGAAACACCTTCAAAAAGTTTACTACCCGCGTTAGCAAAGGCATAAAGTCCTGCCAGCTGCCGCCTCCGCTTTTTTGGGTAGGCGACGGTTTTTTAGACACAGTACTTTGCGAAGTCTGCTTGCTCTGACTTTTTTCCTTCTTAGCCGCCGGATACACCGTCTTGCGCAGCGGACCAATCACCAGCTGCAGCAGCGCGCCGGACCGGTTATATTGGGCGTAGATACCAATGGGTAACAGTGCAAGGGCGACCAGTACACCCAATGCAATCAACCAACCCATTCCTACTCCTCCTTCGCAGGCTCTTCAATCACCTGCTGCTCCATTTCCTCCATTACAGGCTCTTCAAAGCTGACCTTATCAATCGCCGGCAACTCCTCCAGAGAGTTAAGACCGAAGGTACGCAGGAAATTCGGTGTGGTCTTATACAGAATCGGTCTGCCGGGTACATTCAGTCTGCCCGCGTCCTCAATCAGCTTTTTATTCAAAAGCGCGCCAATGGAATAAGCGCTGTCCACACCGCGTATCTGCTCTACCATCGCCTTTGTGGCAGGCTGATAATAGGCTACAATTGTCAGTGCCTCAAGCTGGGAGGCAGACAACTTCGGCGGCTTTCTTGTTTCCAGTGCTTTCGTGATATAGTCCGCCATCTCACCGGAGGAGACCATCTGGTAGCTGTCCTCCAGTCGCAGAATGCGAATACCGCGGCGCTCAAAAGCGAGACGGTCTGCCAGCGCATCGGCGGCTTTGCGCACGTCCTTTTCGTCCTGTTCAATCGCCATAGCCAGACGCGCGCATTCCACCGGCTCACCGGCTGCAAACAAAATTGCCTCTATGGCTCTTTGCAAATCTTCCATTAATTCTCCTCCTGCGCGCCCGAATCCGGATCGCTCAAAAACCGAATGTTGGGATTCTCACCGGAAACATCGTCCTCAACTGACACAGAGTTGGTCTTGCATAACTCCAGAATTGCCAGAAATGTTGCCACAACTTCACTGCGGCTTCGGCTTCCGCGGAATAAATTTTTCAATCTGTCAATACCGCGCAAAATCAGTGTGCGAATCACTTCTCTGGCTTTACGGGTTACAGGATAGGGCTCTTTACCTACAATTCCCTTAAAATTCACAGTGGGCGGCGGCAGTCGACGGCTGCTGCGCTCTGCAATCTCGTCCAGCGCCTGCAGCATATCCTCCGGCTCGTGCTTGTAGCGGTAGGTTTGATCCCGCCGCAAAGGCTCCGGCTGCTTTGCAAAGATACAGCGGCCTACCTCGTTGCGCGGCTCCAGCACAGTAATGGCCATACGGATTTGCTCAATCGCTTCCTTGCGCTGCCGTTCAATTAAGGACTGGCGCAGCAAGTCCAGTTCACTTTCCGCTTCCGCTGCTTCAGCAGACGACAGAAGCATCTTCGTCTTAATCAGCATCAGGTGGGACGCCATCGTAATAAACTCACTGGCAATCTCCATATCCAGACGTTTCATTTCCTCAAGATAAGCAAGGTACTGCTCCAAAATCGCCGTAATGGAAACATCCTGAATCTCTATTTTATTTTTACTCAGCAGTAAAAAAATTACATCCAGAGGTCCTTCAAAATCCTCCATTTCCGCAGTGCGGGTATGGACAATTCCCTCCAGGCGATATTGGGGTTGAGACATAAGCACTCCTGTTGATTTTTCGTCTATTCTGAAACGGCAGACGAATATATGTATTTTGCCATTTTTTCTAATTTATTATAGCACTGTTTTCCTGTTCCTGCAAGTATTAGTCTTAAAAAACCGACAAACTTCATAAGGGATTGCTTTTTTCGACAAAATATGCTATAAAAGAGCAAAAGGGGGTATTGTGATGGATCACGCACAACGTTACAAGCAAATGCAAATGTATATGCTTTGCGGTCTGATTGCAGATGTGGGTCTGTTCTTACTGTATTTAATTTTTGCAGGCTTTGGAATTATCTGGCTGAAGGTTATTACCGCGATTCTGGTGATTTTATTAAGCCTTGCCTGCCTTGCTTTTCTGTACGTCAGCAAAGAGCTGCTGCGTCCACGCAGTCTGTGGATGAGTGTAGCAGCATCTGCCATTGTGGTATGTCTGCTGTTTTCTTTAGTTCTTCGTTTCCCCTGTCCCAACCCCTATAAAGTCGCGAAGGCTGACGAGCCAGCGTCTACAAGCATTTCTGCTTTCATTCTATAAAAAATAGCTGTTGCCATTGCAACAGCTATTTTTTTATTCTTCCTGACCGATGGTCATAATGTCATAAGGTGTGGTCTGATAGACCAGATAATTCAGCCAGTTGGAGAACAGCAGATTTGCGTGGCTGCGCCAACGGACAATCGGGTCTTTCGTATCGTCGTCATCGGGGAAATAATTCTCCGGTACGTGAATGGGTAAGCCCAGATTCTTATCCCGCAAATATTCTTTAAGCAAGGTATCCGCATCGTACTCAGAATGACCGGTGATGAAAATCTGGCGTCCTCCGTTATTCATAACCGCATAGACACCGGCATCTTCCGAAGAAGCCAGAATCTTCAAGTCGGGAATCTTTTGGATATCCTCACGCAGCACAGTTGTATGGCGGGAATGCGGCACCCAGAACACATCGTCAAAGCCCCGCAGAAGAATCGCCTTTTTATGATCGGCGGTGTGGCGGAAAACACCAAACAGCTTTTCAGGCAATCTGTGCTTTTGAATACCGTAATGGTAATAAAGACCAGCCTGTGCGCCCCAGCAGATGTGGAATGTGCTGTGTACATTGGTTTTGCTCCACTGCATAATCTGGCACAGCTCCTGCCAGTAATCCACGTCCTCAAACTCTAAATCTTCCACCGGCGCGCCGGTAATGACCATACCGTCAAACTTCCGGTGCTTAATTTCGTCAAAAGACTTATAAAACGTGAGCAGATGCTCAGCAGACACATTTTTGGAAACATAGGAACTGGTGTGCATCAGCTCCAGATTTACCTGCAGAGGTGTGTTGCCCAAAAGCCGGGAAAGCTGTGTTTCTGTGGCAATCTTCGTGGGCATCAGGTTGAGTACCAAAATCTCCAGAGGACGGATTTCCTGATGAATTGCCCGATTCTGGGTCATTACAAAAATATTCTCCTGCTGTAATGTACCCGCAGCCGGCAAATCATTTGGAATTTGAATGGGCATACGATTCCCTCCTCTCTTTTCCCTATTCTACAAAAAAGCGATGGCTTTGTCAAATATAATCGCTTGCAAGAATTGCCCCTTTATAATAGTGGTCCAGTATCTGGGTATAGCTGTTTCCCGCCCGTGCCATTGCGTCTGCGCCGTACTGACTCATACCGACCCGATGGCCATAGCCTTTTGTGGTTACGGTTACTGTATCTGCCAGCGCAGTTATGGTAAATGCGGTGGAATTAAGCCCTAGCAACCTGCGAATTTCCACGCCTGTATAGGTAACATCGCCAATCACAATCGTATCTACGCCGCCACCGGCTGTATAGGTAATTTCTCCGATGAAATCCCCGGAAAGGCGGTCATTCTGCAAAATCCCAGCCAGCTCCTGTACCGTAAAGCGCACACTTTTCAGGTAATTCGCAGCCCCCTCTTCACCGGGGCTGTCTACCGCCTGCAGGTAGGGAATTTCCCCGCCCCAAACCGCGACCGCATCCTCTGTTCTGCCACCGGAACAGGAGAAATAGGTAGCTTCAATCAGCTTGCCATCATAGATAAGCACCTGTCCTGACGTTGCCTCGACCGCTTGCGCCGCCTTTTCTACAGCCTCCTGAGAATATTTCTCCTCCGGATTACAATATGCCTGGCAGCAGGTTGCATCGGTGCATACAGCATATGTATGCTTGTCCGACGCATAATACCGCTTCAAGGCATAAGTTCTTGCAACCACCGCCTGCGCTTTTAGTGCCTCCGTCGAAAATTCTGCAGGCATTTCCGCCAGAACAACGCCTAAAATATACCGGTCAAGCTTCATTTTCTCCATATTCCCGTCTGCTTGCAGTACAGGAAGAAGAAATTCCGTTGATTGCGCCGTTTCTGCAGATGCAGTCTGCTGCGTTTGACTGTCCGCCACCTGCTTCCCCGACAACACTGCAAGCAGAATACCGGGTACAATCAAGCCGAGCCAGATGGCAAATCCGATTTCCCGCATTGACTTTTTCATAAGCATCACCCGTATTTATTTTAGCCGTCGCTTATATCGTATGCAGTCTGAATTTGACGGAAATACTTTCCTTTTTCCTCGTCTCTTGACATCATTGGCACACAGAAGTATAATTTAGGTACACAAAAAGAAATGGAGCGCATAATGAAAAAGTTTTTACATATTACAATTCCGCTGGTGCTGGTTGTGGCAATACTCCTGTGCACCGCCTGGTATTTATTTGTGTATGACCAGGAATTCACAAGAGATATGCTCCTGTATGGCGCCCGTTATTTCGAAGGTAATCAAAATCACTCCGTTGCCACCTGGTTTTACGATTTGGCTTACCGGCAGGCAGGCAACAATGATGCAGTTGCTATCGAACTGGCGCAGCAGCATAAAGCCTACGGGAATTACACCCAGGCGGAATTTGTACTGTCCAGCGCTATTACCGATGGCGGCAGTACCGAACTGTATATTGCGCTCTGCCAGACCTATGTGGAGCAGGACAAAGTCCTTGACGCAGTGAAGCTGCTGGATGCGGTTTGTCAAGAAAGCAGCACTGTTGACGCAACTGTGCGTCAGGAGCTGACTGCCCTGCGGCCTGCTGCGCCTACCGCCGAGCCTGATCCTGGCTTTTACAGCCAGTATATCAGCGTTTCCATCAGCGCAGAAAGCGGCACGCTCTACGTAAATGCAAACGGAGAATTCCCCTCTGTTAACGAGCCTGCCTACACCCAGCCTGTTACTCTTGCTGACGGTGAAAACAGCATTTATGCTGTGGCATTGTCCGAAAACGGACTTGTAAGTCCTCTTTCTATTTTCGGTTATACAGTTGGCGGTGTGATTGAGGAGATCACCTTTGCTGATACCGCAGTAGAAGCGGAAATCCGTAGTCTATTGCAGGTTTCTGCCGATAAGACGCTCTATACCAATGACCTGTGGACAATTAAGGAATTTACCGTACCGGAAGGCGCTCAAAAGCTGGATGATTTGTGCCATATGATTTTCCTCCAGAAGCTTACTATTGATAATGGCGTATCCGGTCAGCTGGCAAGCATTTCCACTTTGTCCAATCTGGAAACACTGATCATTACCGACACCGCTGTACAGGCAGAGGAACTGCCGGTCATCGGCAGCCTGTCCAAGTTGCAGAGTCTGACACTGCAAAACTGCGGACTGTCCACCTCTGCAGGACTTGAGAAGGCGGTAAATCTGCGCTATCTGGATTTAAGCGAAAATACCATTCGAAACATTGACGCTCTGAGCGAAATGATAAACCTGCAAGAGCTTAATCTGCAGAATAACCACGCAGTTACAGACCTTTCAAAACTGTCCTCTCTGCGTGCGCTGACCAGACTGGACGTATCCGGCAATATGCTGACCACCCTCTCCCCCATCACAGGTCTTACCGGTCTTACCTATATTGATGCGTCGGAAAACGCCATCACAGAGCTTGCAAAAATCGACCAGCTGACTATGCTTACCTACCTTTCTGTAGCCGCTAACGAATTAACAGATGTATCTGTACTGGGTGGTTGTCTGCAGCTGAGCGAGCTGGATATCTCCGACAATAAGCTTACCGATATTTCCGCTTTGTCCGCGCTGCAAGTGCTGACCCGGCTGAACTTTACAAACAATCAGGTAACCTCGCTTCCCAAGTGGTCTGCCGGCTGCGCGCTGATTACCATTGACGGCTCTCAAAATCAGCTGACCTCTTTGGAGCCGCTACGGGGTTTGAGCCATCTGAATAACGTTTATATGGACTACAATGCGGAAATCAGCTCCGTAGCCTGCCTTGCCGACTGTCCGCTCCTTATTCAGGTAAACGTATACGGCACAAATGTAACCTCTGTGAGTATGCTAACAGAAATGAGCGTTGTTGTTAACTACAATCCTACAAACTGATGTAAAAATTAAGCCCCCAAACCGGAAATCGGTTTGGGGGTTTTTAGTCTTCTTTTAACTCTTCGTCCAGTTCACGCAGCAGCTTTTTATCCTCTTTGGAGGTCAAATCCAGCTTCGCATACATATCCGGACGTCTTTGCCTTGTGCGCAGTATTGCCTGCTTTCGCCGCCATTGCCGTACTTTTTCGTGGTTGCCGGACACAAGAATCGGCGGCACTTCCCGCCCGTGCCATACGGCAGGACGGCTGTACTGGGGGTACTCCAACAAGCCATTGTAGTGGCTCTCATCTTCAAAGCACTCCGGGTCTGCCAGCACACCCGGCACCATACGGCAAACTGCATCCGCTACTGCCATCGCGGCAATTTCTCCGCCGGTTAAAACAAAATCTCCCAAGGAAATTTCTTCATCGACACACTCGTCTATGAATCGCTGGTCGATGCCCTCATAGTGGCCGCATACCAGCACCAGATTCTCCAGCTTACTCAACCGGATTGCATCTGCCTGGGTAAAGGTATGTCCGCAGGGAGAAAGATATACCGTATGCACCGGCCCAGCTGCTTTGTCGCACACCGCCTCCCAGCAGCGGTACAGCGGGTCTGCGGTCATCACCGCGCCTCGTCCGCCGCCGTAGGGATAATCGTCCACCTGATTCTGCTTATTGGCAGTATAATCCCGAATTTGATGCGCCCGAATTTTAATAAGCTCCCGCTCCTGCGCTCTGCCGAGAATACTGTCTGACAGTACGTCAATCACAGAATCAGGAAACAGTGTTAAAATATCAATTCTCATCTGTTGCCATCCCCGCTATCGTACGCACCTGCATCTGCTCACTTTCAATATCCACCGACAGTATAAACTGCTTGACAGCAGGAATCATATACTCCCTGTCGCCGCGGACGACATAGACTTTATTTCCCGGGTAATCCAGCACGTCTGTGATTTTTCCCAGTAGTTGACCGTCTTCAAATACAGATACGCCTATCAGCTCTGCGGCAAATATTGTATCCGGATCTGCGTCCTCACGAAAAACCTCTACTGTTTTTCCCCGCAGCGCCTGCGCTGCCTCCACAGTATCCACGCCCTGCAGGCAAAGTAAATTGCAGGTTTTCTGAATGCGGCAGGATTTTACCTGCCAGACAGCGCCATCAATGCGCACGCGACGAAATTCCGTAAGGAATTCCGGACTGTCCGCCCAGGGCAAAACCTTCATCTCGCCGTGGACACCGTGAACATTCACGATTTGACCTGCCTCTAAATATTGGAGTTTCATTTCCTTCTCCTCCCAATGAAACAGAAAATGCGTGGCGCCAGGCGTCACGCATTCCGTTTTTTGATCAGTCGACGATTTCGACACTGACCGTTTCTCCGGTGCGCTGAGCAACGGTTTTTACAATGGTACGGATTTCTTTCGCAATCCGTCCTTGGCGGCCAATCACCTTACCCATATCGCCAGGCGCGACGTGGAGCTCCAGCACTTTGCCTTCCTCATTAGAAACCTCGGTTACAAATACTTCCTCAGGATTGTCCACCAAATTCTTTGCCATATACAGCAAAAGTTCTTTCATTGTAACACTCCTTTGGACAATTACAGTACGCCGGCGTTCTTCAGAAGAGCACGAACGGTATCGGTGGGCTGTGCGCCGTTCTTAATCCAGTTCTGAGCCTTCTCAGTGTCAACTGTTACAGTGACAGGATCGGTCAGAGGATTATATGTGCCAATTTCCTCAATGCAGCGACCGTCACGGGGGCTACGGGAATCTGCAACCACAATACGATAGAAGGGAGCCTTCTTTGCGCCCATTCTTCTGAGTCTGATCTTTACCATACGTTTCACCTCCAAGTAAAATTTCTCATTTTTATATATCGCAAAGCAAATTGCTTTCAGCGAACCAAATAATCAGAAGCCCGGAAAGCCTCCAAAACCGCCAAAGCCACGCATACGCTTCAGCTTTTTTCCTGCGCCGGGGCCGGACAGCTGCTTAATCATTGACCGCATCTGGTCAAAGGATTTGAGCAGGCGGTTGATGTCCTCCACCCGCACGCCGGCTCCTGCGGCAATTCTCTTTTTCCGGCTGGCACCGATAATGTTGGGATTTTCCCGTTCCTTCGGCGTCATAGATAAGATAATCGCCTCTGTGCGACCCATTGCCTTTTCGTCCAGCTGTACATTTTTCAAATTCATACCGCCGGGCATCTGCGCCAGAATATCCTGCATAGAGCCCATAGATTTCAGCTGTACCAGCTGGTCGTAAAAGTCCTGCAGTGTAAACTTATTGGACTTGAGTCGCTCTTCCATTTCAGCGGCTTTTTTGGCATCGTATGCCTTTTCCGCCTTTTCAATCAGGCTGAGCATATCGCCCATACCCAGAATACGGGACGCCATTCGCTCCGGGTGGAATACCTCGATATCCTCCAGCTTTTCGCCCATACCGGCAAACTTAATCGGCTTTCCGGTTACCGCGCGGACAGACAGGGCTGCGCCGCCTCTGGCATCACCGTCCAGCTTGCTAAGCATTACCGAATCAATTTCCAGCCACTGGTCAAAGCTCTGGGCTGCATTTACCGCGTCCTGACCGGTCATTGCGTCAACAACCAGCATAATTTCGTCCGGACGCACGGCTTGCTTTATGTTTTGCAGCTCCTGCATCAGCGCCTCGTCTACGTGGAGCCGGCCGGCAGTATCCAGGAACACTGTATCGTAACCGTGCTGACGGGCGTAAAGCAGCGCATCTTTGGCAATCTGTATCGGGTCGCCCTGCCCTTTTTCAAATACCGGTATTCCCAGCTTTTCGCCGCAAACCTTCAGCTGCTGAATAGCGGCGGGGCGATAAACATCGCAGCCAACCAGCAGAGGATTTTTTCCTTGCCGCTTCAAAAGACCTGCCAGCTTACTGCCGTTTGTGGTTTTACCGGCACCCTGCAGACCCACCAGCATAATCACTGTCGGGCCGTTGGGATTGGTGGTGATATGACGGGCTTCGCTGCCCATCAAGGCAGTCAGCTCCTCATTGACGATTTTTACAATCATCTGCGCCGGGCTTAATGCCTCCAGCACATCGCTGCCTACGCAGCGCTCTGTAACAGACTTGGTGAAATCCTTAACAACCTTATAGCTTACATCTGCTTCCAGAAGCGCCATACGGATTTCACGCATTGCCTCTTTAACATCTGCCTCTTTCAGCCGACCCTTACCTCTGAGCCGCTTGAATGCCGCAGAAATTTTTTCCGTTAATCCTTCAAATGCCATTACTATACCTCAATGCCTTTGGCTTCGGCAAGAATCTGACTGGCTAATGCGGAGATTTTCTCGTCATCACAAGATGAAAGCATTTGCGCAAGAGCAATGATTTTGTCCGATGCCTTTCGGCAGGCGATATCACGGCGTACACAGCCGGTCTTTTCTTCCATATTTTTCAGCAACACTTCTGCCCTGCTCAAATTATCATATACTCCCTGACGGCTGATGCCCAGCTCCTGCCCGATTTCACCAAGAGAAAGGTCCTGATTGTACCGCAGCTCGAAGCATTCTCTTTGCCGCGCGGTCAGCAGTTCGCCGTAATAATCGTACAATAAAATCAACTGCGCTCCGTCCATACGGTGCCTCCTGTCAAGGAATACTACTTGATACCTCGGGCATTATAACACGCCGAGAACACCTTGTCAAGTATTTTTGTTTGACACCTGAGAAAGTGTGTACCATTTTGAAAGCTCTTTCGTTTTTACAAAACCAAGCTTTGCATAAAGCGACAGGGCTTTCGTATTGGTTGACGCCACAGTCAGCATAGCGTTATCCGATGTCAGACACCGGCACAGCGCCAGCAGTACATCAGCTCCCGCCCCCTGCTGCAGCGATGCCATTGCCCCAATTTCATTATCCGCAGCAATTCCAATGCCAATCATCTGCTCTGCTTTATAGACAAAATAGGCGCTTTTCTTGCGCAGCAGCTCGTTTCCGTCCTGACTGTTTTTAAATGCTGCGTTTTCTACCTTTGCCATTTTATCATTATAAAGCTGCAGCCATAAAGCAACCGTTTCTTCTGTAACCGGCTGCAAATACGCATCTGTCTGCGGCATATGGGAAAGCCGGGCGCACATCTGCAAGATTGACGTATAGAAAGGAAATTCCTCAAGATACGCATTGCCGGTGGCATAGACATTTTCCGCGCCCGCTGCGCGGCAAAACTGGGCGCATTCATCGATAAACTGACGGGCATTTTGCGTATCCCGTATGCATATATATGCTGTCTTTGTGTACGGAATTTCCCGCAAAACCAGGCTGGCAACTCCGTTTTCTGTAGTAAAAAGCGGTAGATTTTGCATATACTCACCTCTAAATTCCAGAATACCACATAAGCGCACCTGCGTCCAGAAGAAAAAGAAAATCCCACCAGATTTTCCTACATTTTTCTGTTGATTTCACGGGCTGTATCCGTATAATTGGCAATGTTACGAACAGGAGGTGTACTATGAGAAAAATCATCTGCAAAAGAGAATATGACACAGAAACTGCCGCGCTGATTCACAAATATACCAGCGGGTATTACGGCGACCCGCAAGGTTATGAGGAGCTGCTTTTCCAAACACCGGAAGGGCTGTACTTCCTTTACAGCAACGGCGGCTGTCAGTCCATATATCCCAGCGAGGACATTCAAAGACTTGCAAGGCAAAAGGTAAATGCCTGGCTTGAAAGCCACGCCTGTCAATATCCATAGCAAGCACCCCCAACCTGCGAATTTGCGTATGCGGTTGGGGTGCTTTTTTATCTACCCTTTTCTTGACAAATATGGTACTATAAAAAGAGAATTTTGTATTATTGGAGATTGTTATGAAAAGAATTTCCAGTTCAATTTTATCAATACTGCTTGCTGTAATTCTTTGTTCCTGCGCAGCCCCGGAGCCAACTGCGGACGTAGTGGCAACCACCCTGCCGGTGTACGATTTTACAGTTGCGCTGTGTCAGGACACCTCTATCACAGTAGAACGTCTTATTGCAGAAAACGTGTCCTGCCTGCACGACTACACCTTACCGGTATCCCAGATGCGTATGCTGGAAAATGCGGATATTGTGGTTATTTCCGGCGCAGGACTTGAGGATTTTCTCGAGGACGCAATGCAGCACGTAAACACGGTGATTGACGCCTCCGCTGCAGTGCATTTGCACCACGCAGGCGAAGCTCACGCAGACCACGCTGATGACCCCCACATCTGGCTTAGTCCTGAAAATGCCTGTCAAATGGCGCAAACCATCTGTCAGGGCTTAACACAGGCATATCCGGATAAGGAGGCAGTATTTGCAAAAAATCTTTCTTCGTTACTTGCCCAGCTGGAGGAACTTAACACCTACGGAAAGGATTCTCTTGCAACCCTGGGCTGCAGAAAGCTGATTACCTTCCACGACGGATTCGGCTACTTCGCCGAAGCCTTTGATTTGGAAATTCTTCGCTCAGTCGAGGAGGAATCCGGCAGCGAGGCCTCCGCCTCCACCTTAAAAGAGCTGATTTTGCTGACCCGCAGTGAAAACCTGCCTGCACTGTTTACAGAAACAAACGGCTCTACGCAGGCTGCATCTGTCATTGCCGCCGAAACCGGCGTTCCCCTATATGCATTGGATATGGGGCTCTCCGGCAGCGGGTATTTTGACACTATGTACCACAATATCAACACTATTAAGGAGGCGCTGGAATGATTCTTGGCGCACACGGCGGCAGCTGCAATCACTCCTGCTGCCTGCGAATACAGGATATTCGCGTAAAAATCGGTAGTAACACTATTTTGGAAGATACAAGTCTGCACGTCCACTGCGGAGAAATGGTTGCTTTAATCGGTCCTAACGGCGCAGGTAAAAGCACCCTGTTAAAAGCCATCTTAGGACAGCAGGAGTATGAAGGTACCATTGCCTTTTCCATCACAGGACAGCGAAACAGAAAAGCGAAAATCGGCTATGTCCCCCAAAGCCCCGCCTTCGACCCGGGCGACCCGCTGAGTGTGGCAGACCTGTTTGCCTGCTGTATGAGTAAACGGCCCGCATTTTGGGGTGTATCGTCTGCTATGCGTCAGAAGGTGCTTGACTGTCTTTCCCGTGTACACGGCGAGTATTTAATTGACAAGCGAATCGGCACTCTTTCCGGCGGCGAATTGCAGCGGGTGCTGCTGGCGCTGGCGCTGGAGCCGCTGCCGAACATTCTTATTCTGGACGAGCCCCTGTCCGGTGTTGACGTTGAAGGTATGGAAACTTTGATGGATATGCTGGACGAATTGCGGCAGACCTATGACCTGTCGATTCTGATGACAACTCACGATTTTGGTATGCTGCCCCGCTACGCAGACCAGGTGGTGCTGATTGACCATAAGGTTGTGGCACAGGGTACGCCGGCAGAAGTATTGGGCTCTGATGCATTTTGCCGTGTGTTTCAGCGGAAGGGAGGTATTTTGTAATGCAGTTCTGGTACTGGCTTTGCGATTTACTTCCCGTTTCAATGCTGGAATGGGACTTTATGAAAAACGCCTTTCTGGCAGTATTACTGATTGCTCCTTTGTTTGGCTTAATGTCCACAATGATCGTTACCGGACGAATGAGTTTCTTCTCCGATGCCCTGGGCCACTCCGCTTTTACCGGCATCGCAATCGGCTACATCTGCGGTGTAGCGGCGCCCACCTGGGTAGCTATCCTGTTTTCCTTTGTGTTTGCGCTGCTATTCTCCTACGTGCGTAGCCGCAGCAATCAAACAGCCGACACATTGATTGGCGTATTTTCCAGCACCGCCGTTGCATTGGGCATTTTTATTGCAACCTTAGGCGGCAATAGCTTCACAAAATACAACACCTACTTAATCGGCGATATTTTATCGGTTAC
>JAZRGQ010000186.1:0-3831 GCA_045644405.1 Faecousia sp. | reverse complement strand
TTACTTACGGATGCCCAGTTTGGCGATAATAGCACGGTAACGGTTGATGTCCTTGCGCATCAGGTAATCCAGCAGATTACGGCGCTTACCAACCATCATCAGCAGGCCACGACGGGAGTGGTTGTCGTGCTTGTGGGTACGCAGGTGGTCAGTCAGCTCGTTGATGCGGGCAGTCAGAATAGCGATCTGAACTTCGGGAGAACCGGTATCGCCTTCGTGGGTTGCGTTTTCCAGAATAACCTGGGTCTTCTTTTCCTTGAGAATCATAGTGTTTCACCTTTCTTTAATAAATTTCCCGATTGCCAAGTAGGGGTTGGTGAAGTGCTTTTTTAGCGTTCTCCCGCAACTGAGCAATGGGTATTGTTTTCACCGGCCATAGCCAGCCCGACTATCTTAGCATAAGTTTTTCCAAAAGTAAAGAAAAATTTTCAATTATTTTCAAAGAATTTCCGTGTTTGCAGGGCATTTTTTTGAATTTCCGCCTGCAAATCTGCCAAAGAGGGGAATTTTTGCTCCTCCCGCAGGAAGCTGTAAAACTCCAGAGTCAGAGTTTTGCCGTACAGATTTCCGGAAAAATCCAGCAGCCAGCTTTCCACGCGAACCTCCTGTCCGTTTACGGTGGGGCAGGTGCCGATGTTGGTTACCGCCGGATACTGCCTGCCGTCTACGAGGGCTTTGCAGGCGTAAACGCCGTATTTGGGCGCCACCACAGATGCGGGCAGCGCCAGATTGGCGGTGGGCGTACCGATAGAGCGCCCCAGCTGTTTGCCGGATATCACTGTGCCGGTGAGCCGGTGGGGGTGTCCCAATAAGCGGACAGCCTGCTCCATTTGCCCTTGCTTCAGCAATAGCCGGATATAAGAGGAGGAAACAGGTACGCCGTCTATAACCTGCTCAGGCACAACAGCGCAGGCAAGACCTGCGTCATTACACGCCTGCTGCAATAGCGCCGGATTTCCCTCGCCGTCTTTTCCAAAACGGAAATCCTCTCCACACACAAAGCCGGCTGCGCCGTATTCCGCTTGCAGCAGAGCCAGAAAGTCCTGCCAGGGCATTTGCATAAGCCTGCGGTCAAAGGGCAGGGAAACGATGCGCGTTATAGAAAATTGCCGCAGCAGAGATTCTCTGTCTTCCAGCGTATTGATAAAAGGGGGCGTTTTCCCCATCACAAGGGTGTCCGGGTGGGTGGAGAAGGTAACAACACCTGCTTCCGCGCCGGTTTCGGCGCAGAGCCGCCGGCAGGCAGAAAGTAAGGCGCTGTGTCCTGTGTGGACGCCGTCAAACACCCCGAGGGCGTAAATAGCGGTTTTTTTCATAAGCAAATTCTCTTTTTATAAAGCGAAAAAACTCTTAATGGTTGACATAATACCTTCCTCTACCTTTGCCAGCATCAAAAATTCGCCGCTTTTGCTGTAGGCGCGGTAGGTGCCGGCGGGCAAAGCGATGGAAAAGGCGTTGCCGTTTCGGCAGCGGAGTTCCTGCTTTTCGGTGAGGGTGCAGCGGGGGTATTGGGCAAAGAGGGTATCCACGCCCTGCAAAAACTGCCCGGGATTTTCAGACCCGGTTAAGGTTTCCAGAGGAATCGCATCGTCCTGCGTATAGGCGCCGGCGGAAGTCCGCCGCAGGGCAGCCATACAGCCGCCGCAGCCCAGCGCCTGACCGATATCCTTGCAAAGGGTGCGGATATAAGTGCCTTTGGAGCAGTGAATCCGCAGGCGGACATCTGCGCCGTCCATACCCAAAAGGGTTAACGTGTGGATTGTAACACTGCGGCTGGGGCGCTCCACTTCCTTGCCTTTTCTTGCCAGGGCGTAGAGCTTTTGACCGTTGATTTTGACAGCCGAGTACATAGGCGGAATCTGCTGGATTTCTCCGCGGAATTGGCATAAAACCGCTTCCACCTGTTCAGCGGTAACGCAGACCTGCTTTTCTTCCAGCACAGTGCCGGTGATGTCCTCGGTATCCGTAGTTACACCCAGACGCAAAACAGCCTCATAGGTCTTTTCCGCGTGTTCAAAAAATTCCACAGCCCGGGTGGCGCGCCCCACAAACACCGGCAGCACGCCGGTAGCCATAGGGTCCAGGGTGCCGCCGTGTCCGATGCGGCGGGTCTGAAACACGCCCCGCAGCTTGGCGGTTACGTCCTGACTGGTCCAGTCTGCAGGCTTGTCTACAATTACAATTCCGTCCATAGTGTTTCCTTTCGGATTTTATGCCTGCGTCAGGCTTTCTTCCATAGCGGCTCTCAGCGCGGCGATGGCGTCGTCCATAGAGCAAGCCATATTGGCGCCGGCAGCGCCTTTATGTCCGCCGCCGCCGAATTTTGCGCAGATAGCGCCGGCGTCATATCCTGGCACAGCCCGCACAGAAATCTTCAAAAGCCCGTCCGGATCCTGACGAACAGTGGCGGCAATTTTGACCCCTTCAATACTTCTGGGGAAGCCGGAGATGTTCTCCATATCGTCCTCAGTCAGCCCCAGCTCCAGTTCTTTTTCCCGGGGCAGGGCGCAGATAACCAGCTGATTGCCCCCGAAAAACAGGGCGTTTTCCGTCAAATAGCTCTGCAGTCGCAGACGGGGCAGAGAAACGGTGTCAAACAGGGTCTGGTTCAGCGCATAAATATCCGGACTGACCCAGGCGCAGGCTGCGGCGGTGGCAAAGCTGTGGCTGGTGGTGTTGGCGTAACGGAAACAGCCGGTGTCGGTGGAAACGGCGGTATACAAGGCGTTTGCCATTGGAATATCCATATCCAGATACAGCTGCATCAGCACGTCATACACAATTTCACCGCAGGAGGCGGCGTCCGGGTCTACCAGCTCGTCGGCGGTAAAGGAATCGGCGTGGCCGTGGTGGTCGATGCGCAAGTCGATAGACAAATCCTTCCAGCACGCCGGCAGCATACCCGGGGCAGCCACGTCAACGCAGACAATGGTGTCGCCCGCCTCCGGCGCTTCTTTCGTCAGCCCCTGATGCAGGTGGGCGTATTTGGGGGTAATTTCTTTGTTTTCCAAAAGGTGCGCCGTCTTTCCCAGCTGACGCAGACCGCGGCACAGCAACGCGCCGGTGCCGAGGGTATCCCCGTCGGGACGCCGGTGGGTGAGAATGACAAACCGGTCGTGGCCGGCAAGGTATTGGGCAGTCTCAGCTCTGGTCAGTATCGCCATCTGTATCTACCTCCAAAGAGTTGATAAGCTCCAGCATTTTTGCGCCATAGGTGATAGAATCGTCCAGCTCCCAGGTAAGCTCCGGCGTATAGCGCAGCTGCAGGCTGCGACCCAGCTCCCGCCGCAGATAACCGCCGGCGGACTTAAGTCCCTTCAGCGCATCGGCAGCCTTATCTTCCTGCAAAAAGCTGACGAAAATTTTTGCGTACCGCAAATCCGGTGTAGTCTGCACGTGGGTAATGGAAATCATTGTGTTTTGCACCCGGGGGTCTTTCAGATTCCGCAGCAGCGCAGACAGCTCCTTCTGGATTTCTTCGTTAATCCGTCCAATTCGGTTAGATGCCATAATAGTACCTCCTGATAGGGTGGTGATAAAAACCGGCGGATAGCGAACATACCCGCTATCCGCCAGAAGGTGTTATCTCTTAACTTCCTGCATAACGAAGCACTCGAAAACGTCGCCCTCTTTAATATCGTTGAATTTGACGATACTCATACCGCACTCATAGCCGGCGGTAACCTCCTTGACAGCGTCCTTAAACCGCTGCAAAGAGCCGACTTCGCCTTCGTGAACGACGATGTTATCACGCAAAATACGCACCTGAGCGTCGCGGGTAATCTTGCCGTCCTTGACCATACAGCCGCAGACAGTACCCACAGCGGATAC
>JAZRGQ010000185.1:0-1518 GCA_045644405.1 Faecousia sp. | reverse complement strand
ACATACTGGTTACAAGGCAGGTGTCCTGCCGGATTGCCTCTTGTACCTGCCGGGCGGTTACATTGTGTCCCTGGGCTACGTCCAGCAACGTAACCTCGAAGCCCTCTTTTTCCAGCTTTTTCAAGGTGTGCAGCACTGCGTGATGCTCAAAAGCTGTGGAAATAATGTGCTTTTTTCCTTTTTTTGCGCCATAGATGGCAGCCGACAAAATCGCCTGATTGTCCGCTTCGCTGCCGCCGGACGTAAAATAAATTTCTCTGGGCTTACAACCTAAGCAAGCCGCCACCCGTTCTCTGGCGTCTTCCAGCAGCTCCTTTGCTGCCTGACCGGCAGAGTGCAGGCTGGACGGGTTTGCATATACATTTTCTAAGCAAGGCAGCATCGCCGCGAGGGCGTGGGCGCTTGTTTTGGTAGTAGCCGCATTATCTGCATATACTTGCATGTGTTTATTCCTCCAAACATATCAACCTACTAGCTTTGTGGGTAATATAGCACTATTTATACCTGTTGTCAATGCGCAAATACCATATTTTTACATTTTCTTTTGCATTGTCCCTTTTCTTTATAAATTTCTTCCTGTCTTTCCGCTCTTGCCCTGTTTTTTCGTCTTTTGTATCGGTTACATTTCAGCTGCGGAGGAATATTAACTAGGCAGACGAAATGGAGGACTGAATATGAAAAAATTCACAACGCGCATCGGGTCGCTGATGCTTATATTATTCTTATTATGTCAAAGTGTAAGCGCGGCGCAAATGCTTGTGCCGGTGGGTCGAATCGTAGGCTTATCCCTGCAGGATAACACCGTAACTGTAACCTCCTTCGACCACACTCTAGGTGATGGGGCAAAAACTGCCGGCTTGCAGGTGGGAGACCAAATCGCAAGCATTAACGGCAAGCCCATTCATTGCGCCCAGGACATTCGCGACGTATTGAATCACTGCGCCGATACCACCGTTCAGCTGCGCCTGCTGCGAAAAGGCAAAGCCAAAACCGTAACCGTAAACCCCCAAATCACCGCCCAGGGTCCCCGGCTTGGCGTATATCTGAAAGAGGGCGTTACCGGCGTGGGCACTGTAACCTTCTATGACCCTCAAACCGGTAATTTCGGCGCTCTGGGCCACGGCGTCAATGACACAAGCGGGCAGCTGCTGTCTATGGAACAGGGACAGGTCTGGCAAGCATCTGTCCTGTCTGTGCGCAAAGGCAAAATCGGTGAGCCCGGACAGCTGATGGGTAAGCTGGCAGGCGATTCCCCCATCGGCGCATTAAAGAAAAACACCAGCCAGGGCGTGTTTGGCTCTGTCAGCGAAAACTGGTCAGCAGAGCCCTTGCCTATCGCCGCCAGTAATCAGATTTCCGAAGGTCCTGCGGTGATTTTATCCACCGTTCAGGACTGCGCCGTTCAAGAATATTCTGCGGAGATTTTGAAAATTTATCCTCACCCCCAGGCAAGCGGCAGAAATCTGCTGCTGCGCATCACCGACCAGCGGCTGCTGGATACCACCGGCGGCATCGTGC
>JAZRGQ010000184.1:0-2490 GCA_045644405.1 Faecousia sp. | reverse complement strand
TGGGAGAGGGGAAGGAATCTGCAACTGCAGTATCAACAGGCAGCAGCAGCTTTACGCCCTTTGCCTGTGCCTTTGCCATCATTTCCTTGCAGTAGTCCAGCTTCTCGTTGTCTACCAGGCTCTTGCCTACGCTGTAGCCCTGGGCAGCCAGGAAGGTGTATGCCATACCGCCGCCGATAATCAGGGTGTCTACCTTTTCCAGCAGATTGTTGATAACATTCAGCTTATCGGAAACCTTAGCGCCGCCCAGAATAGCAACGAAGGGGCGCTCGGGGTTGGCCAGAGCCTTACCCATAACGGAAACTTCCTTCTGTACCAGATAGCCGGAAACAGCGGGCAGATAGTCAGCCACGCCTGCGGTGGAGGAGTGAGCGCGGTGTGCAGTGCCGAAAGCATCGTTAACAAAAACATCTGCCAGCTCTGCCAGAGCCTTGCTCAGCTCGGGGTCGTTCTTTGTCTCACCCTTGATATAACGGGTGTTCTCCAGCAGCATTACATCGCCGTCCTTCAGAGCAGCAGCCTTGGCCTTGGAGTCTTCACCGGCAACGTCGGTTGCCATAATGACTTCCTTGCCCAGCAGCTCAGACAGGCGCTGTGCCACAATCTTCAGGGAAAGCTCAGGCTTCCACTCTCCCTTGGGCTTGCCCATATGAGAGCACAGGATTACCTTTGCGCCCTTGTTTACCAGATACTCGATGGTGGGCATAGCAGCCACAATCCGCTTATCGGAAGTGATTTTGCCCTCCTTGGTGGGTACATTGAAATCGCAACGGCACAGCACCCGCTTGCCTGCTACCTCAATGTCTTCGATGGACTTTTTGTTGTAGTTCATAATGATTCCTCCATACAAAGGCTTTCGCCTTTCATTTTTCCTGTTTCCTGCAGACCGGAAAATTCCAGCTGCCGCAGAGCTTCGTACACAGTAATTGCCACAGAATTGCTTAGATTCAAGCTGCGGGCTTCCTGCCGCATGGGGATTCGGATACAGTCTTCTCTGTGCTGCTCCAGAAACGCCTCCGGCAAGCCCTTGGTTTCCTTGCCGAAAAACAGGTAGCAGTTTTTCTGAAAGACTGCGCTGGTGTATGCTTTTGGGGCTTTGGTGGACAGGCAGAACATTTGCTCCACCGTATTTTTCGAAAAAAAGTCCTGCAAATTATCGTACACCTGCACATTGACAAGGTGCCAATAATCCAGTCCGGCGCGTTTAACCGCTTTTTCCGAAATATCAAAGCCCAGAGGGCGAATCAAGTGTAATGTGCTACCGGTTGCCGCGCAGGTACGGGCAATATTGCCGCAATTCTGGGGAATCTCCGGTTCTACCAGCACAATGTTCAGCATGCTATCACCTCTCAGCCCAACTATTGTATGCCAAAACTCCAGTAAAATCAATCCAAAAAATACAAAAAAATCTACTTTTCATAGTATTCACATAAAAAAACCGGATTGTCCGAGAATTTTGTTGATTTTGTAAAATCGGCAGCAGGCGCAACGGCGATTTCTCCTGTTTTTCCGCCCTTCTTTTGAATATTATAGATTGACTTTTGTCCGGTTTTATGAGAAAATAAGACAATCTATTTTTAATGATAAGGGGATATTTCTATGTTCCAATCCAGAACGCATACCTGCTCCCAGCTGCGGCTTGCCGATGCAGGTCAAACCGTTACCCTTGTGGGCTGGCTGGAAAACGTCCGTGAGGTCGGCTCCAACTTTGCATTTTTGGTGCTGCGCGACTTCTACGGCACCACTCAAATTGTTGTGGAAACAGCCGAAATGATGCAGCTTATCAAGGGCATTAACAAAGAAACCACCATTCAGGTAACCGGTCAGGTACGGGAACGGGAGAGCAAGAATCCCAAGCTCCCCACCGGTGAGATTGAGGTTGTACCCCAGAACATTACCGTGCTGGGCAAATGTATCCACAATCAGCTGCCTTTTGAAATTAACAAGTCCCGCAGCGCCGATGAAAATGTCCGGCTGAAATACCGGTATCTGGACCTGCGCAATCCGGAAGTAAAGAAGAATATCATTCTGCGCTGCCAGGTGGTTGCCGCTATTCGCGCGGCTATGACCGACCACGGTTTCCTTGAAATCACCACCCCCATTCTCACCGCCTCCAGTCCGGAAGGCGCGCGGGATTATCTGGTGCCGGCGCGGAATCACCCCGGCAAATTCTATGCGTTGCCGCAGGCGCCCCAGCAGTTCAAGCAGCTGCTGATGACCTCCGGTTTCGACAAGTACTTCCAGATTGCCCCCTGCTTCCGCGATGAAGACGCCCGCGCCGACCGCACCCCTGGCGAATTCTACCAGCTGGATATGGAAATGGCATTTGCCTCTCAGGACGATGTTCTGTCCACACTGGAGGAAGTACTGCAGCCCATCTTCTGCAAGTACGGTAAGTATGAGCGGGTTTCTTCCTATCCCTTCCGCCGCATCGGCTTCAATGAGGCGATGGAGCGCTACGGCTCCGACAAGCCGGACCTGCGTATCGAT
>JAZRGQ010000183.1:0-4820 GCA_045644405.1 Faecousia sp. | reverse complement strand
TAATTGTTTGAATAATTTGTCTAGCAAATATACTCAAGAATTTTCGTTGGCTGTTATTTCGATTTCTCGCTTAAACAATCCATTAATTGTCCAAGGTGTTTGTTCGTCTTTGCGTTATTCAATTTACAAGGTACATAAGCTCTCTCAAGCGGAGAGCCTGTTTAATTTAACACACCTTACCCCCTTTGTCAAGCACTTTTTTCAATTCTCGGCAAATTTTTTGGCACATTTTTTTCGGCGTAATTTTCAGGTGGTTTTTACCTTGTCAAACCTTTGGTTTTTCCCGATTATCCGGTAGTTTACGCAACTTTTTGTAACGTCATTCTGCCGCCGGTCTCTGATAGAATCGGCAGTGAATTTTGCGCCTGCCATCGTTTTAACTCCGGATACCTGCCGTGTACCGGCAGGTAACGCGCCGCTTGCTGCAAATCAACCGCTTTTTCAATCTGGCACAGCTGCACCGACGGTTTTAGATATTGACGTAGCTGCTGCACCTGTTCCCGCGCCCCGTCGCTTACCAGCAGATACCGGGCAGTGTCCAGATATATGCGTGCAGGCGTAGTCTGGCGCATATGGGCAAGCGCCTGGGCAGCCGTCTGTCCCATTCCCAAATCGCCGGTATCGGTTTCCAGAACCACCGTATCTCCGCTGGTGTACAGCGCAATCACTTCTATGGGGCGCAGCTGCGCCACATCTGCCCGTTCCACCGGAATCAGCATTGCAACCGCCAGAACAATTCCGTATATCAAAATCCGTTTCAACTCTGATTCCTCCTATCCTGCGGCGATAGCTTTTTATTGCGGAATTTCACCGACTTCAGCGGCTTGCGGAAGATGCTGCCACTGGCGCTGAGATACCCTAACCCCAACGACTTCAGCCCTATAAGATGCACAACCAAAACAATCACACCTGCCAGAACGCCATAAATGCCCGCCAGCGATGCCAGCACCGCAATGGCAAACCGCCACACACGAATAGCATTTGCCAAATCCCGATTCGGCAGCACAAAGCCGCAGACACCGGAAATGCTCACCATAATCAGCGCCGCAGGAGAAATGAGTCCCGCCTCCACCGCTGCCGTTCCTACAACGATACCGCCAACCACCGACACCGACTGTCCGACCGCCTGCGGCAGATGGATACCCGACTCCTGCAGCAGTTCGAAAGCAACCAGCAGCCCCAGCACCTCTGCGGTGGTTGAGAACGGCACTGTCTGCTTACTTTCAATAATACCCCGCAGCAGCGGCAGCGGAATAATTGCCTGATGAAAGGTTGCCAGCGCAATATAAATTCCCGGCAACAAGAGACTTCCCAGCAACGCCAGATACCGCAGCACCCGCACTGCTGATGCGCCAACATAATCTCTACCTCTGTCCTCCGGACTTTCCATTAAATACATCAAGTCCACCGGCGCCAGATATCCCAGCGGCAATCCGTCCACCAACAAGCCAACTCTGCCGTCCAGAATGCCCTGACAGAATCTGTCCGGACGTTCTGTAAATTGCAAAAGTGGAAAGGCGGTTGCCCGTCCGCCGGTAACATATTCCTCCACCGAAGATGGCGAAAGCATACCGTCAATATCAATTTCTGCCAGCCGCCGCTGCATTTGCTCCACGAAGGCAGGGTTTGTAACTCCCTCCAGCCACACCACCGATACATTGGTCAGTGATCGGCGGCCAACCTGGGTTTCATACAGCCGCAGCTGGGGCGAACGCAGATGTCTGCGTACATAGCTGGTGTTGGAGCGGATTGTCTCAACAAAGGCGTCCTTAGCGCCCTTAACAGTGTTCTCCACCTCCGGCGCAGAGGGCCCCCGCTTATCCGGCGTCCTCACCTCAAACCCGATCGCTCCCACACCGGGAAACAGCACCACGCAGAATCCGTTTACCAGCAGCAGCGCAATGCTGTCCAGATCCTCGCAGGGCTTTGCTACATTATTGTATATCATCCCCTCCATGGCACGCCGGTACAGTTCCTTCATGGAGACGCCCTGCAAATGCTGGGTAATGGGTTTGAAAATATAATCCGACGCATAGGCAGATGCGATCAATCCGTCGATGGCATAAGCATAGACGGTAAAGCTTCCGCAGCGAAGCTCCCTGCGCATAAAATCCGCCGCATCCCGAAAGATATGCGTAATGTTCTCATCACTGAGCGCACCGGGGTAGGTTGGCTGTTGTTGCATACTCTCACCTCCAGGCTAGTTTGTCCGGAAAAACTTACATTATGTGGATTTGCGTTGCATTTTACGGCGCAAGGTGCTATAGTGATACCATATTTATATTAAGGGGGAAATTCCATGTCCGATGTTATTGCTGCCATATCTACAGGCGCATCAATCAGCGCAATCGGCATTTTGCGTTTAAGTGGATACAGCTGCGCCCAGATTGCGGGAAAGGTTTTTTCTCCGAAAAACGGCGCTCCTCTGTGGGAAGCGCCTAACCGGAAGCTGATTCTTGGCAACCTGCAGGACAAGCAGGGCAGAACCATCGACCAGTGTATGGCTGTTTACACCCGCGCGCCCCACAGCTACACCGGTGAAGACACTGTAGAAATTCAGTGCCACGGCTCTCCTGCCGTTTTATCTGCCGGTTTGGAGGCGCTGTATCTTGCCGGCGCCCGGCCTGCCAAGCGGGGTGAATTTACCAAGCGGGCATTTCTCAACGGGCAGCTGGAGCTGACACAGGCAGAGGCTGTCATCGATTTGATTGAGGCGGAAACCGCAGACGCCGCTGCCAACGCCGCCGGTCAGGTAGGCGGGTCGCTGCAGAAAAAGCTGCACCCGATTTACAATGATTTAACCGATTTGTGCAGCCACTTCCACGCCGTTCTGGACTACCCCGACGAAGATATTGAAGACTTCGGTCTTGACCAGTATGCCGACACGCTGCGCGCCAACGCAAAAGCACTCTACGCGCTGCTGCAAACCTACGGCCAGGGTCGCATTCTCCGGCAGGGCGTGGTTACCGCCATTGTTGGCAAGCCCAATGTAGGTAAATCCAGCCTGCTGAATGCTTTGGCCGGTTATGAACGGGTGATTGTAACCCAGATTGCCGGCACAACACGGGATACTGTGGAAGAAACGGTTATGCTTGGCGCCACGCGTCTGCGGCTGATTGATACCGCAGGTATCCGCGAAACAGCCGACACCATTGAAGCAATGGGTGTTGCGCGCTCCAGACAGGCTGCGGAAACTGCTGATTTGGTGCTGTTTGTATGCGACGGCTCTGCCCCGCTGACCCAGGAAGACCGGGACGTGATTTCTATGTGCCTGGACGCGGAAAATGCTATCGCGTTAATTAATAAAACAGATTTGGGCGCAGCTGTTGTTCCCTCCGATTTGCCCTTTACCACAGTGATTCCCATCTGCGCCAAGACCGGCGATGGTCTTTCCCAGCTGGCAGACGCGGTGGACACCATATTCGCAAACAGCACGCCTTGCGATGGCTCTGTTTTGACAAATCCCCGCCAGTTTGATGCCATTCGTCGCGCCTATGAAGCAATGCTAAACGCGTTGCAGGGACTGAAACTGGGATTAACGCCGGACGCAGTACTGACCGATGTAGAGCAGGCAATGGAAGCTATGGGCGAAGTAACCGGCCGGACGGTCCGCGAAGATATTACCGCCAGAATTTTTGAACGTTTTTGCGTTGGAAAGTGAACGCTTATGATTTATTTAGACAATTCCGCAACCACAAAACCCTGCGCCGAGGCGGTGCAGGCTATGACCGACGCGCTGACAACCCACTGGGGTAACCCCAGCGCCCTGTACGGCTTCGGTCTGGAATCTGCCAAAGCGCTGCGCAGCGCAAGAAGGAAAGTTGCTGCCGCACTGGGCGCAGAGCCGGACCGCGTGTTCTTTACCTCCGGCGGCACGGAAGCAGACAACTGGGCAATTTCCGGCACAATCCAGCGGCTGGGAAAACGGGGCAGGCATATTATCACCACCGCCATTGAGCACCCCGCCGTTTTACAGCCTATCAAAGCACTGGAGGCGCAAGGATATGAAGTAACCTATTTGCAGCCGGACTGCACCGGACTGGTTTCCCTTGAATCCTTAAAAAGCGCCCTGCGCAAAGATACGATTCTCGTCTCCATTATGGCAGTGAACAATGAAGTAGGCTCTGTAATGCCCATTTCTCAAATGGCAAAGCTGACCCACAAGCTTTGCCCCAACGCATATTTCCACACAGACTGCGTGCAAAGCTTTTTGAAAATACCTTTCTCCGCAAAAGCCCTGGGAGCAGACCTTATCAGCATCTCCTCCCACAAGGTACATGGACCGAAAGGCGCAGGCGCGCTGTATATCAGCCCCAGCGTCAAGTCCTTCCCGCCTTTGCTTGCAGGCGGTGGGCAGGAAAGCGGATACCGCAGCGGCACTGAAGCGATGCCGGCAATTCTGGGATTTGCCGCCGCTTGCGAAGCTGTCAGCGCTACCTTTGCCGCAGATGTGGCGCAGGAGCAGGCGCTGAAGGATAAGCTTTTGGAAAAGCTGAAAACGATGGAGGATATTCAAATCAACGGCTCTCACGAAGCGCCCCACATTTTGAGTCTTTCCATTGCCGGCGTCCCCTCTCAGAATACAATCAACCTGTTACAGGACGCAGGTATCTGCGTGTCCGCCGGCCCTGCCTGCGCCAAAGGACACCGCAGCCACGTGCTGACCGCTATGGCGCTGTCGCCCCAGGTAATTGACGGCGCGTTCCGCATCTCCCTGAGCAGAGATACAACAGCGGCAGAAATCGATGCTCTGCTTGCCGGTCTGCAAGCCGTTCTTGACTGGAAAAGAAGATAAAAAAGCCCCCGCCAAGCGGGGGCTT
>JAZRGQ010000182.1:0-12266 GCA_045644405.1 Faecousia sp. | reverse complement strand
GAAATGAAAAATAACAGCACCCCCGAAAACAAGACGGAATTTTCCCTGAATGATGACCGCCGTGTTAAGACATTGTCTCCCGGCGCGTTGACTGCCAAGCGGTTTTTCCGTAACCGGCTGGCTGTGGTTGGACTGGTAATTCTGGCTACGATGTTTATCTTCTCCTTCCTGGGCGGCGCCCTGATTCCCTATGGCCAGGACCAGGTGTTCTCCCGCTATGAAATCCAGATGAAGGAATATGCCGGCGCTGCCGAAAACACCGAGTTCCGTTATGTAGAAGCAGACGGACAGGACTTCAGCGCCATTCTGCAGGCACAGTTCACACTGGCGCAGGGCAAAAAGGACAGCTTCACCTACAAAGATGTTGTTTACGACATTACTGAGGAAGGCGAAGACCTGTATAGCGTTTCCACCGGTGGCACCGTTCTGGGTATCGCCTACAAGGATATTATCAATCCCGCCGTAACCGGCGAAACCTTCAGCTTTGAATTTACCTTCAATGCGCTGAAGGCATACACCAATGGCGAAGAAAGCTTCCAGGCCGATGGCAACACCTACGCGCTGGACGAAACCGGCGGCGTAGCGCTGGACGGCACTGAGGTTGCTTATGTCAGCCGTGTTATTGTCCAGTCCAGGGTCAGCGGCACTGTAATCACCCGCGAATTTAAGGAAAAGGTTACCCAGGTGATTGAGGACGGAGAGGAATCCTTCTCTGTTACCGATGAAGGCGGCACTGTCCACGATTACACGCTGGTGTATGACCCGGCGAACCTGCTGTGGTCCATTAAGGAAGGCACTTCCACCCTGGTGTACGATTCCTATTCCTTCCCCACTGCCAAGCACCTGCTGGGTACTGATAAAAACGGTATGGATATGCTGACCCGTCTGATGTACGGCGGCAGAGTTTCTCTGGTTATCGGCTTTATCGTGGTAGGTATTTCCGCGATTCTGGGCGTTATTTTGGGCGGTATTTCCGGATATTTTGGCGGCTGGGTGGACAACCTAATTATGCGTATCGTGGATATTTTCTACTGTATCCCCTCCACACCGCTGCTGATTATTCTGGGCGCGGCAATGGACGGTATGCGTGTAGACCCCACAATCCGAATGCTGTATTTGATGCTGATTCTGGGCTTCTTGGGCTGGCCGGGTATTGCCCGTATGGTCCGCGGTCAGATTCTTTCCCTGCGTGAGCAGGAGTTTATGACTGCTACTGAGTCCAGCGGCTTAAGCGTATACCGCCGTATTTTCAAGCACCTTGTTCCCAACGTAATCCCCCAGTTGATTGTTTCCTGTACGATGAGTCTGGGCTCTACAATCATCACCGAGGCGACCCTGTCTTTCCTGGGTCTGGGCGTTAAGTTCCCCTTCGCCTCCTGGGGCAACATTATGAACGATGTTTCCAATTCCCACGTGTTGACCTCTTACTGGTTTATCTGGATTCCCGCCGGTGTCTGCCTGATGCTGGCTGTTCTGGGCTTCAACTTTGTGGGCGACGGTCTGCGGGACGCATTCGACCCCAAAATGAAGAGATAAGGAGGAGAGCAAATGGCTAAGAAAAATGAAAACGGCTATCTCTCCGCCAAGGAATCCCGCCGGATCTCCAAGGAGAACCGCCGTATTACCAATGAATTTGAGAAAAAGCGTAAGCGCAAGAAGGTAGACGAAAGCGAATACCTGACCCAGATGAAGGATACAGGTAATGCAGTGGAATTTGACAACCTGCACACCTACTTCTTCACTGATGCCGGTACTGTAAAAGCGGTGGACGGCGTTACCTTTGAAGTGCCTATCGGCAAGACTGTAGGCGTGGTTGGCGAGTCCGGCTGCGGCAAGTCCGTAACCAGCCTTTCTCTGATGCAGCTGCTGCAGCGGCCCCAGGGTCAGGTGGTAGAGGGCGAGATTCGTCTGAATCTGGGCGATAAGGCGATTGACGTTGCCAAGAGCCCCGACAGTATGATGCAGAAGCTCCGCGGCAACTTTGTTTCTATGATTTTCCAGGAGCCTATGACTGCGCTGAATCCTGTATTCCGCATTGGCGACCAGGTCAATGAGGTAATCCAGCTCCACGATGAAGAGGGCAAAACCGAAGAGCAGGTGAAGGCCCGCACCATCGAACTGTTGGAAATGGTAGGTATCGCCAACTCTGAGGGCGTTTACAAAATGTTCCCCCACGAGCTGTCCGGCGGTATGCGCCAGAGAGTTATGATTGCAATGGCGCTGGCCTGCAATCCCCGTCTGATTATTGCCGACGAGCCCACCACAGCTCTGGACGTTACCATTCAGGCGCAGATTCTGGACTTGCTCCAGTCGCTGAAGGATAAGATCAATTCGTCCATTATGCTGATTACCCACGACCTGGGCGTGGTTGCCGGTATGGCAGACTACGTGGTGGTTATGTACGCAGGACGTATTGTGGAAAAGGGTACTGCCGACGAAATCTTCCATCACCCCAGCCACCCCTACACCATCGGACTGATGGCGTCCAAGCCTGTGGTTGGCAAGAAGGTGGATAAGCTCTATTCTATCCCCGGCAAGGTGCCGAATCCTGTGAATATGCCCGATTACTGCTATTTCAAGGATCGCTGCGAAATGTGCGTAGAGGGCTGCAACGGCGCATATCCCTGTGAGATCAGCCTGTCTGAGACCCACAAGGTCAGCTGCTACCGCTACTACGATCAGAAGGAGGGTGAAGCAAAATGAAAAAACCGACAACCACACCCCCCGAGTACGATTCCCAGTATATTCTTCAGGTCAAAGACCTGAAGAAGTATTTCCCCATTAAGGGCGGCTTGGTCAGCAAGACCGTTGGCCACGTCAAGGCCGTAGACGGTGTTACCTTCAATCTGAAGCGCGGCACCACTATGGGTCTGGTTGGCGAGTCCGGCTGCGGCAAGACCACCACCGGCCGTGTCATTCTGCGGCTGTCCGGCGAGAAGACCGACGGACACGTGCTGTTCAACGGACAGGAGGTTTATGACCTGTCTGCCAAGGAAATGCGCGAGCTGCGTCCCAAGATGCAGATTATCTTCCAGGACCCCTTCTCCAGCCTGTCCCCCCGTCTGCCGGTCGGCGAAATTATCGGCGAGGCTGTGCGGGAGCATAAGCTGGTTCCTCCGGAGGAATTTGATGCTTATATCGATAAGATTATGGATAACTGCGGACTGCAGCCCTTCCATAAGAACCGGTATCCCCACGAATTCTCCGGCGGTCAGCGGCAGCGTATCTGTATTGCCCGCGCTCTGGCGCTGAATCCGGAATTCATCGTCTGCGATGAGCCGGTATCGGCTTTGGACGTGTCCATTCAGGCGCAGATTATCAATTTGCTGAAGGAGCTGCAGGAGCAGTACAACCTGACCTACCTGTTCATCTCCCACGATTTGTCTGTTGTGGAGCATATCTCCGATACTGTAGGTGTTATGTATCTGGGCAATCTGGTAGAATACGCAGATACGGAAAAGGTGTTCGCAAAGCCTCTGCACCCCTATACGCAGGCGCTGTTCTCCGCAATTCCTGTTCCCGACCCGGATTACCAGATGAACCGCGTGATTCTTGAGGGCAGCATTCCCTCTCCTGCAAATCCCCCCTCCGGCTGTAAGTTCCATACCCGCTGCCGTGAGTGTATGGAGATTTGTAAGCACGTGGTGCCGGAGTGGCAGGAAGTAGAGCCCGAGCATTACTGCGCTTGCCACCTTTACAATACGCCGGAAAAGAATGCCGAGCTGCAGGCTTTGGTAGACGAGGCGGTAAAGAACATTCAGCAGGAAAAAGAGTAAGAAGTTGAGAGGTTATGCCATTGTTTGGACGCAAAAAGGAAAAACGGGTGTACGATGACGATGACGGCCACGTAATTGCCAATATGAACGTGGAGGGAATGCCCTGGTACCGTAAGGAAACACCCGACCAAGCGCCGAAAAGCGAAACGAAATTCACCAAGGAGCAATCCCGCTACATTATATTGGGAACAATCAAGGCAGCGCTGCTGATTGCAGGTGTATTTCTGCTTGCCTTTCTTGTGGTGATTGGAATTATGTGTCTTGTGGCAAAGCTGCGATACGGATAAATAAAAAACCGGAGTCAGGAAAATCCTGACTCCGGTTTTTGATATACAGAATCCTGGGGCAGCAGAAGGCTGCCTTGCGAAAAGCTTATTCCATAATTGTGCCGTCGGGGTGGAACAGAGGGAGCTTTTCCAGATAAAGCAAATCTTCGCGATTCTGGGCGTCGCCCTCAGCGAGAACGGCCATTCTGCCTGCGATAATGCCGCCAGCCTTTTCAACCAGAGTTTCCAAAGCTGTCAGACTTTCGCCGGTGGAAATCACATCGTCTACAATCAAAATCCGCTTGCCCTTCATCAGCGCCGCGTCGGCGGTATCTAAGTACAGCTTTTGCTCCTTGGCGGTGGTGATGAATTTCACGCTGGATTCAAAAACGCCGGTCATATACAGCTTCGGACCTTTTCTTGCCAGAAAATACTTGCTGGCGTTGCTCTGCCGCGCCATTTCGTGGGCCAGAGGAATGCCCTTTGCTTCGGCGGTAATTAAGTAATCGTATTCCGGCGCTTTTTCCAGCAGCGCTTTGGCGCAGGCAACGGTCAGCTCCTGGTCGCCAAAAATAACAAAACCGGCAATAGACAGAGAATCATTGACCTTGCAAATAGGAAGGTCCCGTTCCAGACCGGCAATTTTCATATGATGTACCATACAATCGCTCCTTTGTTTTGCTTATCTACTGGTATTATAGCTGCTTACCGGGAAAAGTCAAGGCTGGGCGGGCGCCAGCGACCACCATTCCTTGTGGGACATACGCTCGCCGGTTTGCAGGGTGTGTACAGTACCCATTGTTTCCAGCTCCATAAAGTGCCGGCACATATAAAGGGCGAAATTGCAGCCATTATCCGGCAGGTCAGCCATAGGCGCGGTGGGGAAGGTAATCGTCAAGCGCTGACCGAAATTTTCGTATACGGCAATGCCCTCGGTGCAGTGCAAGCCGATTTTAAAATACTCCGGCAGCGGCTGATGGCACACAGAAAGGGAATCTGCGGTAAAACGGATTCGCGGGTCGTGCAGATTGGTATTACCCCACAGGGAAACCGACCGGTGGGGCGTAAAGTTCGGCCCGTCGCCGTTGGCAAAGCGGATAAAGGCGTGTCCGTTGCCCGCGAGGGTGTTGACACCCCAGCTGGCGCCGGTCAGCGGTGTATCCGCAACGTTTTCAATACAGTGCTCCAGCTCCACCTTGTCCTCGTCCATAGTGATAGTGATGGCTTTGCAAACACCCAGTTGAGGGTCCGGCTGCTGGCGTATGCGTACCCTGTTGCCCTCTATCTCGTAGGAAACGGGCGCGTTATCCGGACAACAGGAGGCGCTGCTTTCCGGAGAGAGCCACAGCCGATGTCCGCCGTACAGCTTCCAGCCGGATTTGGTGGTATAGCCGTCGGATAAATCTTCCGGCTGCACATAGAACAGATTTTTTTCGTTAGGGCGGGAAAGGTGGACAATCCGCAGACCAAACTCCAGCGCAACGCCGATTTTGGCGTGGTTGTTTTCCAGCCAAAGCACCTGCCCCCAGCGGTCTGTGTTGTTTACATAATATTCCATAAAGTCTCCTGCAATCAAAAAGAAACAGGGGACGGCTTGCGCCATCCCCCGTTTGCAGTTAGTTTGGTAAGTGGAAGGACGGCAATTAGGCGATGCCCATCAGCAGCTCCATGACGTACATTTCCAGCTTCTCGAAGTTCTGCTCCTTAACACAGGCAGCCTGATACTCGTAATCGAAGCGCTTTACCTTCTCCAGCAGCAGCTCGAAGATGCGCTTGGAGTTGATGATGTGACGGTAGCAGTCATCATCGGGCTGAGTACGCAGAGCCTTAACGTCCAGACCAACACATTCCATGTTGCCACGGTCGCCGAAGTTGTTCTCGTACAGAACCTTAACCTGAAGGCGTTACGCAGGTTCTCAACAGCGAAGGTCTTGTCCTGGTCGTAACGGATACCGTTCTGGTCGTTCAGGTGAACGCCCCACAGCTTGTTCATAGCCAGAGCGAAGCCCATATCGTTAGCGGGATCCAGACCTGCCAGCACAGAGTGAGCAGTCTCGATGCACAGACCAACACGGCTGGGGTCTACAGTGCAAGCACCGATAGCCAGAGCGTGGCCGGCAGTACCAGCGATGGAGCGGTCAACGGGCTCATTGGGCTTGGGCTCAACCAGAATCAGAGCATCTTCACGATACTTCAGGATGCCGTTGAAAGCTTCGATCAGGTTGTTGGTCATATCAACGGGGCTCTTGGACTCAGCGCACAGGGTGCCTTCACGAGCCAGCCACAGCTGAATCTTGTTGGTGCCCAGGGCCTTAGCGATGTCGCAGGAGCGCTGTGCGCGCCACATAGCGAAGTCGCGGTCTTCCTTCAGGGAAGCGGTGAAGCCGCCATCGTTGGTACGCTTGTCGAACCACAGACGGGGAGCGACGAACTCAGCGAACAGGCCGTACTTGTCCAGCTCAGCCTTAACGTCCTTAGCGTAGTCGACGATCTGCTTCTCGGTCATATTGTTCATATCCGGCACAGCGTCGTCATCGTGGAACTGAATACCGTTAATGCCGATTTCAGCAAACTTCTTGATCTTCTCCTCGAAGGGTACGCTCTTACGGTTGCCGGGACCGAAGGTTTCATTGCCTTCATGCACGTTCCAGGGACCGACGGTAAAACGGAAAGTTGCCATAGTTTTTACTTCCTTTCATATGTAGAATTTTGGTTTCAGGGATACTGTCCTGATTACATTCATCATTACACAGCCAGTAACGGGAATCAAATTTATTTTGCGATTTACGCACGACAATCTTGCGATTGTCGGTTTTTTATACAATCGACACAAAAACAATTACCGTTTTCTGGTGGATTTCACACAGACTTAAATAATGGCGCTCAGGCTGGCGGCTTTCACCGCGTCGGCAGCGCGCCGCAGCTGGGCTACATCGGCGCCTGCAAGGATTTTTTCGTACATAGCAAGAATCATTTTTGCCAGCACGCTGTCAGCGTCTAAGCCGGATACTTCTTTGAGTACCTGCTTTGCGGCAGCCTCACCCTGCTGCATACCCTCAGCCTCGTTGATATACCGGTGCAGACCGGCAGCAGCGCCAACGGCGATGTAGGCAGGGGTAATACCCTGCGCCAGCGCCAGGGTGGCAGAGCCAATCAGACGGTCATCGGGGCTGAGCTTACGGCCCGGGTCGCCGCCGACACGGCCGCAGGTATCCCGCAGCGCGGCATTGGTAAAGCGGCTCAGCAGGTCGGTGATGTGCATCACGATATCCTCCAGCGCAACGCCGTACTTCTTAGACAGCGCCATAGCGCTTTCCAGCATAGCGTTCTGCACCAGCACACGCACATCGGCAACATCGATGGACTGGTAGATAAACTCCAGACCCAGCAAATCGCCCAGATAGGCGCAGGTGGCGTGGCCCATATTGTGAATGTAGAGCTTGCGCTTGATGTAGAAATCAAAGGGCGCAAAGGGTACCATATTCTTAATATTGGGAATCTCGCCCTTGAATGCCGCCTTGTCAGTCGGCAGGAAGCCGTAGCGCTCAACGCATACGCGCATAGGCTCGCCGTCCTTCATTTCCTCGGTCTGCACAGGCACCATTCTGCCGATGGAGGCTTCTACCAGACCGACAGTTTTGTCGAACTGCGCCTTTTCTTCCTCGGTCAGCTGCTCCTTAATCATACGCTCAACCACCAGATTGGCGTCCATCAGGTTTTCACACACGATAATGTTCAGGGGCGCATCGGTCTTTGCCCAGCGCAGCCGCAGACCGGCTACAATGTTGGGAACAATGAATTTCAGAATACGGGCGCCTACTGCGGTAGCCATAATATCGCAATCAGCGATTGCCTGCGCGGCAGCCTGGGTATCGTTGCCGTTGACAGCGGTAACATTTTCAATCAGCACGTCCTCATGGCCCTGACTGGAAACATAACGCACCGGATAGCAACCCTTTTCCTGCAGATGCTTAACCACCGGCTCAGCTACGTCGATAAAGGTAACCCGATAGCCGGACTGGCTCAGCAGCGCACCGATAAAGCCGCGGCCGATATTGCCGCCGCCATACATAACAGCTTGCATTTTTATTTCCTCCTTAGCGCAGATCACGATAGACCTGCATAACTTCCTCTACAGAGCGCATACCCTCGGTAGCGCCGGGCTGAGACAAAGAGCAGACCGCAGAGCCGGTACCCAGCTCGATAGCGGATTTCAGATCCATACCCTTCCAAGCGCCGTACAGCACGCCGGAGCAGAACGCATCGCCTGCGCCAACAGTGCCGGCAATCCAGCCCTCAGGCAGCTTCAGAGAGGGAACTTCTACCAGCTGGTTGTTCTCGTCCAGACCCATACCCACCTCGGGGCAGTGGATAACAGCCCAGGTGGAAACGCCCAGCTCCTTCAGCGCCTTCAGCGCAGCGGGCATATTTTCCTTCAGTAGCTTTCCGTCCTCGGAACGCAGCTGGATACCGGTGGAGGCGCTTGCCTCAACCTCATTGATTACGCAGTAGTCGGTGTACTTCAGCGCGGGGCAGACCTTCTTGCGGAAGCGGTCGCCGGCTTCGGAAACCACGTCGATAGAGGTCTTGATGCCCTTTTCCTGGGCGCGGTGCAGCAGCTTTGCCATCTTGGTGCCGTACTGGTCATCGTCCTCGTCCAGGGCGTCCATCAGCAGAATGTAGCCGGCCATCAGCATATCTACGTCCAGCTTGTCCCAGGGAATGTCCTCCTCACAGAAGGTGGCGTTGCCGCCACGGTTGTGGTAGAAGGTGCGCTGCTTGGTGATTTCGTCCGCCATAACCAGGGTAAAAGAGGTGGTACCGGCGGTTTTTACGTACTGCAGGTCGATGTTCTCGTGTTCACCCAGCTTGTCCATAACAAACTTGCCCTCGGTGTCATTACCGATGCAGCCCAGGGCTACCAGAGGCAGCTGAGGGTCCAGCTTGGCAAGGTCCACAATGTCATTGCACAAAAAGCCGCCGGAGGTACGGGCAGCGTCGGCAGTGATGGTGGTCAGTTCGCCGGGCTTGGGAATGCCGTTGATGGGGTAGAGCAGGTCAACAATCATATTACCTGCAACTGCAATGCCTTTTTTACTCATAGAAAAAATTCCTTTCATATAAAGAATTGAAATTTCAAAGAGAATTATAGAAGTCCGCCAGCCAGGTTTTCGCCAGCTCATCAGAGGCAAAAGTCTGCTCCTGCCCCTTGGGGGCGGGGGCTTCCTGCTCTGTGAACAGCAGGCTGCGGTTTGCGCTTGCGTCTGCGCCGTAATGCTGCTTCAGCAGGCGGGTGAGATATTTAACATCGGAAAAACCGCTGACCACAGCAATGTCTGTCAGACACATAGTGGTACCGCGCAGCAGCTTTAATGCCCGTTCAAAGCGGACAGAATTTACATATTCCAGAAAGGTCATATGCAAATTGTCTTTGATGAAGTGGGACAAATAGGTGGGGGTAACCCCCTCCTGCTGCGCCAGCAGTTCCAATGTGATTTTTTCGGAGTAATTGGTGTTGATGTACTGGGTGATACGGCTGAGCCGCGCCATTTTCTTATTTCTGGACAGGTATGCCGATTCACTGATTTGCCGGTAAGGCACATAGGTCAGCAGCTTCCGGAACAGCTGGCAGATACTGCAGATACAGCCCAGCGCGTGGAGGTCGCCTTCCTCCTGACTGACGTAGTCCATCAGTGTGTTTACCATCAGCGCAGTTAATTCCTGCAGCTGGGACGGAGTAAGATAGCTGCTCAAATCGTTTTCCAGAAGCTCCAGATTGTGAAAGCAGGATAAATACTCCCGGCAGAAACCGGAGGCAACCTGCAAATAGGCGATGCGGACACCGGTCTGATTGGCGGCAATGATTTCGTGGGGCTCGTTGGCATTAAAAAAGAATAATGAGCCCTTTTGAATGGGGAACGCGGTTTCGCCTATACGCACCTGGGCGTCGCCTTCCAATGCCAATCCCAGCTCCAGCGCCTGATGCACGTGGGTGTTGCGATTGACAATCTGCACGATGCTTGCCTGCACGTGATGCAGCTTCGGGTAGGCAACAATCTCGTATTCTTCCTTAAGGAGCGTTTGTTTTGCCACAGTCTCACCTCCTAGGAATAAAGGGGGCGATAGAATCGCCCCCTTTGGAAAACAATGGTATTAAGCCAGGGCAGTTTCTTCCTGACGGCCCCACAGGCGGTCCGGCATATAGTCGATGGGAATATAGCCAGCGGGGAGCATTTCAGGTGTTTCGAAGGTGGATTCCAGATGAATAACCTTGCCGGTTTCGGCGCTGGCATTGATGGAATGCATCAGCTCGAATACGTGGAAAGCCATTTCTTTACTTGCCCGATTCTTACGACCCTTCAGAATGGCCCACGCCATTTCGGCAGCGCCCACGCCACGGGAGTTTTCAGCATAGCCGTGGGTGAAGGGGAAAGGAATCTTATCAGTCATTGTCTTTTTGATGTATACAGGCTCGCCGAAGTAGTTGGGGTTGCCCATATAAAGAATACCCTCTGTGCCGTAGATTTCCAGGTTGTAGGTTTCGTCTACAACGGTATCGGCGTTGATGTGCAGGGTACCCAGCACACCGCTTTCATACTGCATAGTGGCAGTGATGACGTTGGGGTCTTCCAGAGTGAAGGCCTGACCGTAGTTGGGAGCGCCTACGTGGGAGTTAACCCGGTTGGGCTCGTTGATAGCGGTGAAGGCGCTGACGGATTTGACAGGTCCCAGAATGGAGGCCAGCGCGGTCAGATAGTAACCGCCCATATCAAAGCCGATGCCGCCGCCACGCTTTGCCAGGTGGGTCAGCACTTCACTGTAAATGCCGTAGTTACGGCTGATGGAGGCGCGGCAGGAAACGGGCTTGCCGATCATACCGGTCTCAACAATGTACTTTGCGGTCTGGATAGAAGCGCCCAGGAAGGTGTCGGGGGCAACGCCCAGGTACAGACCCTTCTTGTCGGCCAGCTCTACCAGCTCTTTGCCCTGCCACAGCTCAACAGCAATCATCTTCTCGGAGAAAACGTGCTTGCCGGCTTCCAGACACTGCTTAATAACAGGATAGTGGGCAGCAGGAATGGTCAGGTTGATGACCATATCAATGGTGGGGTCGGCGCAGATTTCGTCGGTGGTCATTGCCTTGCAGCCGTACTGCTCTGCCTTTGCGTTCATCGCAACGGGATTCAGGTCGGAGCAGGCAACCAGCTCCAGAATCTGGAACTTGCCTTCCTTGATATTGGTCATATAAATGTCGCTGATGGAGCCGCAACCGATAATGGCAACGCGTACTTTTTCCATAGACTAAATCCTCCTAAGATTACAGGGACAGGACGATCTCGCGAATGTTGGCAGCAACCTGGTTAATCTCTTCGGTGGTGGAGTTGATGTTGATACCGGTGCCTGCGCCCAGACCCTTATCCACAACGCCGATGGAGATGTTCACTGCGCGCTCCAGAATGTCGTCGGTTACGGGCAGCATATTCTTTGTGTAGGTGCGCTCGTCCTGATGGAAGGGGTGCGCATTGGTCCAGGTCTTCTTGTCCAGAACCAGCTCCATATTGTAGTATACGTGCCAGCCGGAACGAGCGATAACGGAAGTACCTGCCTTCTCGCAGAACTTCTGAGCCAGCTCCTTGGTTTCGAACAGCAGAGTCAGCAGAGTTGCGCACTCGCCTTCGTCGTTAACAGTACGGAAGCCAACGCCGGGCAGTCCCTGCAGCTGAGACTTCAGCAGAGCCTTCTTCTCACGCAGAGTCTTCAGAATGGTGGGCAGCTTGCGGGTCTGAGCCAGAGCAACAGCGCCGCTGAGCTCGTTCATACGCATATTGATGCCGACGATGGAACGGTTACCAACCTCAACGCCCATACGGGAGGGCTTGTGGCCCTGGTCGTGGAAGCCGAAAGCGCGCTCGTACAGAGTTTCGACGGAGCAGCCAACGAAGCCGCCGTCGCCGGTGGTGATGGTCTTAAATACGTTGAGGGAGTAAGCGCCCATATCGCCGATGGTGCCGCAGCACTTGCCCTGGTAAGACGCGCCAACAGCCTGGCAGCAGTCTTCGATAACAACCAGATTGTGCTTCTTTGCGATTGCCATAATCTTGTCCATCTTACAGGGATTACCCAGCATATGAACAGGAACGATAGCCTTGGTACGGGGAGTGATCAGCGCCTCGATCTTGTCGGGGTCGATGGTCAAAGAATCATCGATCTCAGCCAGAACGGG
>JAZRGQ010000181.1:0-4810 GCA_045644405.1 Faecousia sp. | reverse complement strand
TGTAGCCTTCCATAACGGTAGCGTAGCCAGCCAGGTAGCCGGACTGCTCTTCCTGGAATGCGATACCTGCAACGTTGTCAAAGCCGATGGGGTAGCCGTCGATGAATACGAAGTTTACATTGGGGTAAGCTTCAGCAGCAGCCTTCAGAGCGCCTTCCTGCATAAAGCCTGCAGCAACAACGATCTCGGCGCCGTTGTCGCAAGCCAGCTTCATAGCATCGATGCGGTCGTCGTCGGTAGCCTGATCGCCGCCGGCGGGCTGATAGTACTTGTAGGACTTGCCGTTGGCAGCAGCGTACAGCTTAACGCCGTCGTAAGTGCCCTGGTTGAAGGACTTGTCCTTCAGCTGACCTACGTCAGTGATGAAAGCGACCTGATACTTGCCGTCTTCAGCAGTCATCTCGTCGGGAATGTCGTCAGCGGAGACGACTTCGTCGGTGTCTGCCTCAGTGTCGTTGGTAGCAGCCTGGGTGTCATCAACAGCGGGAGTGCTGTCGTTGCCAGCCTGGGTGTCGTTAGTGGCGGGTGCGCAAGCAGCGAACAGGCCAACGATCATCAGGCAAGCCAGAAGCAAAGCGATTAACTTTTTCATGATTCTTCCTCCAAAAAATTTTGTTTGGTATTTTTACCATAAAATTAGTATCGCACATTTTAGGCAAAAAAGCAATACATTTTAGAAATATTTGTAGAAAATACTAAGTTTTTTCAGCCGTTCATATACATATTGGCCTGAAAGCTGTTGGGCAGGAGCTGGGAAAGGGTCATTGTCTCAAAATGCCCATCTGCGCCAGCCAGATAAATAATAAAATCATCGTCGCAAAATTCCCGCATTACCTGCCGGCAGACGCCGCAGGGAGGGAAGATGCCGGTGATATTTCCGTCCTTGCCGCCGCAGACGGCGATGGCGGTAAATGCCCGGTGTCCGTCATACACAGCTTTGAAAAAGGCGGTGCGTTCCGCACAGTTGGTAGGGCTGTAAGAGGCATTTTCAATATTGCAGCCCTGATAGACGCTGCCGTCAGCGCACAGCAGCGCTGCGCCGACCTTATAACCGGAGTAGGGCACATAGGCGCGCTGCATAGCCTCTTTTGCAAGGGTAATCAATTCTTCAGCTTTCATACAATCTCTCCTGCAAAGCTCCTGCCGGGAGTTTCCAGCGGCACACCCAGCAGCTGGGCTACGGTGGCGGCAATATCGGCAAAGGTGGCGCGTGTGCCTAAATTCACAGGCTTAACCTTTTTGCCGAGTACCAGCAGGGGTACATATTCTCGCGTGTGGTCGGTGGTGGCGGCATAGGAGGGGTCGCAGCCGTGGTCGGCGGTAATCATCACCAAATCCTCCTGCCCCAGTTTCGGCAGGAACTGCCCCAGCCACAGGTCAAATTCATTTAAGGCGTTTGCATAGCCTGCCGCATCTCTGCGGTGGCCGAAATTCATATCGAAATCCACCAGGTTCACAAAGCAAAGTCCGTGGAAATCCTGGGCGGCATAGGCATCGGTATGTTCCATACCGTTGGCGTTACTGGTGTTGTAAACGTGGTCGGTCAGACCCTTGCCGGCAAAAATATCGTGAATTTTTCCCACGCCGATGCTGGCAAGTCCGGCGGCCTTAATTGCCTCCGGCAGCGTTTGCGTCGGCGGCTCCAGAGAAAAGTCGTGCCGGTTGGCGGTGCGCTTGAAATTGCCCGGTGTTCCCACAAAGGGGCGGGCAATCACTCTGCCTACGCCGTGCTTACCCACCAGCAGATTCCGGGCAATGCGGCAGTACTCGTACAGCTGCTCCGGCGGTACAATCTCCTCGTGGGCGGCAATCTGGAACACAGAATCGGCGGAGGTGTAGACAATCAAATCGCCGGTTTGCATATGCGCTTGACCGTAGCGGTCAATGACCTCTGTGCCGGACCAGGGGGCGTTGGCAAGCACACCTCTGCCGGTGGCCTGCCGGAAAGGCGCAAGAATTTCCTCGGGAAAGCCCTCCGGATAGGTGGGCAGCGGCTGTTCGGATACGATGCCGGCAATTTCCCAGTGGCCGATGGTGGTGTCCTTACCCATAGACGCCTCTGTCAGCCGGGCATAGGCGCCGGTGGGGGCGCTGCATTCGGGAAGGCAGGATACGCCGTCAATATTGCCTAAGCCTGCGGCAAGCAGATTGGGAATGTGGAGCTTGCCGGAAGCAACGCAGGACGCCAGCGTATTCACGCCTACATCGCCGAAGGCGGCGCTGTCCGGCATCTGACCGATGCCGAAAGAGTCCAGAACAATCAGGAAAATCCGTTTCATAAAGGTATCCTCAGAAGTTTTCTGCGGCAACCGCCACGTCCAGCGCCACCTTCATCATAGTGGTAAAGGCGGTCTGCCGTTCCTGGGAGGAGGTTTCCACGCCCTTGAGTACGTGGTCGGAAATGGTGCAGATGCACAGCGCCCGCTTGCCGTAGCGCGCAGCGTTCATATACAGAGCAGCGGCTTCCATCTCCAGCGCCATAACGCCCATTTTTTGCAGCGCGTACACGCTGTCCAGACCTTCAGGCACACCGACGTGGTCGCCGTAGAATACGTCGGAGGAGTTGATGTTGCCCACGTGGTAGGTGGCGTTTTGCTGCTTGCAGGCTTCCACAGCGGCAGTCAGCAAGGAGAAGTCTGCAATAGGCGCAAAGGTGCCGGGAATATGAAACTGGTGGGCGAAATTGGAATCGGTGCAGGCGCCCTGACCCAGTACGATGTCATAAAGATTGATATGCTCCTGAATAGAGCCGGCAGAGCCGACGCGGATAATATTTTCCACGCCGTAGCCGTTGTACAGTTCGTGGGAGTAGATACCGATGGCAGGCATACCCATACCGGACGCCATAACGGAAACCTTAACGCCCTTATAAGTGCCGGTGTAGCCGTGGACACCGCGTACATTGTTCACAAGCACAGGATTCTCCAGAAAGGTTTCTGCGATAAATTTGGAGCGCAGCGGGTCGCCGGGCATCAGAACAGTTTTGCCGAAATCACCGGGCTTTGCACTGATATGCGGGGTAGGGGTAGTTAACATAACATATCCTCCTTAATATTGTCCGTCGTTTTCAAGACCCTTTGCGATTTTTACGATACGGGAAGTTCCCAGGCGGGAAGCGCCAAGCGCGATAAACTTTTCCGCGTCCTCCAGACTGGAGATCCCGCCGGCAGCTTTGATTTTTACGTGGGGCGCCACGTGCTTGGCAAACAGCTCCACATCGGCGAAGGTAGCGCCGGCGGTGGAGAAGCCGGTGGAGGTCTTGATATAGTCGGCGCCGGAGTCGGAAACGCACTTGCAAAGCTGGATTTTCTCCTCGTCGGTCAGCAGGCACGTTTCAATAATCACCTTCAAAAGTCTGCCCTTGCAGGCAGCTTTCACCATCTGGATTTCCTCGGTGATCTCCTGCCACTTGCCTTCCTTTGCCCAGCCGATGTTGATAACCATATCCACCTCGGCGGCGCCGCTTTCCACGGCATCGGCAGCCATAAAGCATTTGGCTGCGGTGGTGGCATAGCCGTTGGGGAAGCCGATAACCGTACAGATAGCCAGCTTTCCGCCTACATAGTCAACCGCTTGCTGGACAAAAGAGGCGGGAATACATACGGAAGCGGTATTGTAGTGGATACCGTCATCACAGATGGCTTTGATATCTGCCCAGGTGGCGGTCTGCGTCAGCAGAGTGTGGTCGCATTTTGCTAAAATATCCGATAATTGCATAATGATTTCTCCTTACTTTACAGGCTTACTGCTTGTGCAGCTGAATGATACGCTTTTCGCGAATTCCGTTTACATAACACTTGTGGCACATCGCCACATAGGCGTCGTTGCCGCCTAAGAACACCTGAGCGCCCTGAGTGGTGATATGACCGGTGGCGTCGATACGGGCGTTGACGGTGGCTTTTGCGCCGCAGTCGCAAATGCTTTTGATTTCCTGTATGGTGTCGGCGACCTCCATAAGCCGGCGGGAGCCGGGGAACAGCTTGGTCTGGAAATCGGTACGCAGACCGAAGCACATAACAGGGATATTAAAGTCATTGACGATGTAACGCAGCTGGTCGATTTGCTCCGGTGTCAGGAACTGGCATTCATCTACGATAATCACATCGCAGTTGCCTTTCTGGGTGTCAACAAAAAGCTCGTAAACGTCCGCCTGCGGGCAGAGAATATGCACCTGCGCCTCCAGACCGATACGGCTTCTGAGAATATCCACGCCGTCGCGCACGTCGGCGCTGGGCTTAATGAGCCAGACCTTTAAGTTGTTTTCCTCGTAATTGTACTTGGTGATGAGAGCCTGCGCGGTTTTACTGGAGCCCATTGCACCGTATTTGAAGTAGAGCTTTGCCATTTGCCCATCTCCTCTCTTTCTCGTCATCTCATTGTACCAAAACGGCAGTCATTATGCAAGAAGATTTCGGTTACAATCACCAATCCTCTCCGCCTGCATTGACAAACTGCCACTTTCGTGAGAGAATATCCGGGATTTTACCCCTAAAGGAGCAATTACAATGAAAAAGTTCGCCGCATTTGTATTGGTATTGACCATGCTGGTAAGTTTTGCCGGCTGCAGTGAAGTTGCCGGTGATATTGCCGGAAACGTCGCGGATGCAGCCAAGAAAGAACTGGAAAACCAGATCAAGGCCACCTTCGAGACATATAAGATGGAAATCCTGGACATGAAGTCCGCTGTTGGAAAGCTCAACGGAGACACCAGTGACATTCAGTTCTTCTGCGCCGTGCTGGTCCAATCCGATTCCGACGCGATTCCCCAGTCCGCCGCGGATACCCTGAGCAAGCTGTTCCATGATGCGGG
>JAZRGQ010000180.1:0-15337 GCA_045644405.1 Faecousia sp. | reverse complement strand
GGCGAAATGCCCGCCTGCTGCAAGGTCTGGGGCATACCCAGCTCCCGTCGCAGCCGCTGCAGTCCGTTTTTAAGATTGCGCACCGCCATTGTATCGGCTGTGCCGCCCAATCCGGCAAACCGCGCCAGTTTCGCGTACTTTTCTCCTGCGCCGTAGGCATTACACCCCACTACCGCCGGCAGCAAAATCCCATTGAGCCGCCCGTGGGGAATGTGAAATACACCGCCCAGCGCGTGGGCAAGGGCGTGGCACAGCCCCAGTCCCGCCTGGGTAAACGCCATTCCCGCCATTGTGGAGGCGGTGTGAATCCGCTGCCGCACCTGCCGGTTTCCCCCAAAGGAGGCGGGCAAATTGGCATAGACAACGGTAAATGCAGACTGGGCAAGGGCGTCGCTGATTTCACCCGCGCCGGTGGCGACATACGCCTCCACCGCGTGGGCAAGCACATCAAAGCCGCAATCTGCCACCAAGGTGGGCGGCAGTTGCTGCAGCAGGTCGCTGTCCAGAATTGCCAGCGCCGGCTGCAGCGCCGCATCTACCAGCGGGTGCTTCACCTTTGTATGGGTCAGCACCGCAAAATCCGTTACCTCCGAGCCGGAGCCGGAGGTGGTGGGTATTGCCACCAGCCGGATTGGCTGTTCGGAAAAATACACCATCGCCTTGGCGCAGTCCAGCGCACTGCCGCCACCCAGCGCCGCAACCGTATCCGGCTGAAATTCTTTCACAAGGGCAGTACCCTCCGCCGCCAGCTCCACCGTCGGGTCAGGCTTTACCCTGTCAAAAATTTTTATATGTTCCGCGCCGGTTATCTGCGCGATTTTCTCCGCTGTACCGTTTTGCATAAAGAAAGGGTCCGTTACCAGCAAAAACCGCCGGGTATTCAGCTCCCCCAGCGCCGCCACTGCGCCTGCGCCGGAAATAATCTTGGTTTTACAAAGAAACTGTTCCATTTGAGCACCGCCTTTTTCCTATGTTTTCCCTAAGCTGCAAAATTATGTGCGTTTTGAGAAATTTTCTTGCCTTTGCTCCCCTTTTTGAAAAAAAGATTAGGCAAATTAAAACAAATGTGCTATCATAAAGAAAAAGGAGGTGGCGTTATGCGGATTCTGGGAATAGACCCGGGCTACGGAATTACCGGTTTCGGCTTAATTGAAGCAAACCGCGGGCAGTTCTCTCTGCTTCGCTGCGGCGCCATCACCACGCCGGCGGGTATGGATTTTTCCGCCCGGCTGGAAATCATCTACAACGATATGCAGCAGCTGCTGCAGATGGCAAAGCCCGACGCGGTTGCCATTGAGGAGCTGTTTTTTGGGCAAAACGTTACCACCGGTATCGGCGTTGCCCAAAGCCGCGGCGTTGTGCTGCTGGCAATCCGGCAGGCAGGCTTGGAGGTCAGCTCCTACAAGCCGATGCAGGTGAAGCAGGCGGTGGTTGGCTACGGTAATGCCACCAAGCATCAGGTGCAGGATATGACCCGCCGGCTGCTGGGCTTGCAGCAAATGCCCAAGCCGGACGATGCTGCCGATGCTATCGCCATTGCCCTGTGCCACGGGCGCTCCAGCACCAGTCTGCTGTCAAAGCTTTCCCGATAGGAGGTAACTATGCTATATTACGTTTCCGGACAAGTTACTGTTTTAGAGCCCGATTTGGCTGTTATCGATTGCGGTGGCGTAGGCTACGGCTGCCGTATCACCGCCTATACCGCCGCCCAGCTGAAGCTGCATCAGCCGGCAAAGCTGTATATCACCGAATCCATTCGGGAAGACGCCTTCGATTTATTTGGTTTTATCGATAAAGAAGAACAACGCTGCTACGGTCTTTTAACCTCGGTAAACGGCGTAGGCCCCAAGGCGGCAATGGCGATTCTTTCCGCCGGTCCGCAAAACTTCACGCTGGCGGTAATGACCGGCGATGAGCGCCTGCTGACCGCCGCCCAGGGTGTGGGCAAAAAGATTGCCCAGCGGATTATTCTGGAGCTGAAGGACAAAATCGGCGGATCTGCCGAGCTGGACTTCTCCGCCGGACAGGCGGCAGCTCCGGTGGCGCAGGCTGGCAGCAATACCGCCCTTGCCCACGCCGCCCTGCAGGAGCTGGGCTATGCCCCTGCGGAAATCGGCGCCGCCCTCAAGGGCGTTGACCCCAACGCCACCACAGAGGAAATGATACGCCACGCGCTGCGCGCTATGGTAATTCGCAACTGATTGACCGGAGGTTTTTTATGAGCTTAGAGTTTTCTCAGGATCTGGATACGCCCATTATTTCCCCCACCTTTGCCCCGCAGGACACAGGGGAAATCGGTCTGCGTCCGAAGCTGCTGTCTGACTATACCGGTCAGGAGAAGGCAAAAGGCAATCTGTCTGTTTATATTGAAGCGGCGCGGCTGCGGAACGAGCCTCTGGACCACTGCCTGCTGTACGGCCCTCCCGGTCTGGGCAAAACCACCCTTGCCGGCGTTATCGCCAACGAGATGGGCGTCAATATCCGCATCACCTCCGGCCCTGCCATCGAAAAGGCCGGCGATCTGGCGGCGCTGCTGACCAATCTGAATCCCGGCGACATTCTGTTTATTGACGAAATTCACCGCCTGAATCGGGCGGTTGAGGAAATTCTTTATCCGCCGATGGAGGATTTTGCCATCGATATCATTGTGGGCAAAGGACCCTCCGCCAATTCTATCCGCCTGGATTTGCCGAAATTTACGCTGGTAGGCGCCACCACTCGCGCCGGTCAGCTTTCCGCCCCCCTGCGGGACCGTTTCGGCGTATCCCTGCGGCTGGAGCTGTATACGCCGGAGGAGCTTGCCCGTATCGTTACCCGCTCGGCTACCATTCTGGGAATGGATATTGAGCCGCAGGGCGCAATGGAAATTGCCTCCCGCAGCCGGGGTACGCCCCGTATTGCCAACCGGTTTCTCCGCCGGGTGCGGGATTTTGCCCAGATTATGGGCAACGGCGTAATTACCAAAGAAGCCGCCGACCTGGCGCTGAGCCGGCTGGAAGTGGACGAATTGGGTCTGGACGCCATCGACCGGCGTATGCTCACCGCCATTATCCGCAACTACGGCGGCGGACCGGTGGGTCTGGAAACGCTGGCAGCCACCATCGGCGAGGAGTCGGTTACCCTGGAAGATGTGTACGAGCCCTACCTGATGCAGCTGGGCTTTTTGTCCCGCACTCCCCGGGGCCGCTGCGTTACACCCCTGGCATACAACCACCTGCATATTCCCTTTGACGGACAGGCGCAGTTCGAAATTTAGCAAATCCAGTCAATTCTCTTGGAAATTTTGCATAAATCTTTATTTTTCAAAAGAAAAAATTTCATAAAGGATTGACAAAAGTTTTTTGCTTGTGTATAATGCGATTTGTGGCATAGTCTAGCCACAGTATTTGACCCTGCGTTACAACCAGTCCATTTGGTCGGCTTTCACGGGGCATTAACAAACCGAAGAGAGGTAAAATCAATGTACGAAGACAAGACTTTAGTATGCAAAGAATGCGGCAACGAGTTCGTATTCACTGCCGGCGAGCAGGAATTCTACGCAGAGCGCGGCTTCCAGAATGAGCCCCAGCGCTGCAAGGCCTGCCGTGATGCCCGCAAGAACGCCAGCCGTGGCCCCCGTGAGTTCTTCACCGCTACCTGCGCCCGTTGCGGCGGCGAAGCGAAGGTTCCCTTCGAGCCCAAGTCCGACCGTCCCGTATACTGCAGCGAGTGCTTCGCTCAGATGCGCGCTGATGGCGAATAAGAAAAAAAGAAAAAAGCAGTGCTTCGGCACTGCTTTTTTTATTCCCTCCGGACTATAAAATGTTCATAATTTTGTCTTTTTTTGTTTTCATTTGCGTCATCGGCTGTTCAAAGGCAGCTTGTATTATACAATCAGAAAGCGATTATTCGCTTTCACAATTTCTTCTACCTCTCTTTTTTCAACCCCTAGACGTTTGCAGTCCACGGTTGCCGTGGACTGCAAATACTTTTTGAAACAAAAAAAGCAGGACTTTCGTCCTGCTTTTTTATTTGGTGTTATTACTGAGCGCCGGCGATCTGCGCAGCAACTTCAGCAGCGAAGTTCTCTTCCTTCTTCTCGATGCCTTCGCCCTTCACATAGTGAATAGCGTCAACAAACTGAACCTTGCCGCCCAGCTTCTTTGCAGCATCGGCAATATAGCCAGCCACATCGCCCTTGAACAGGTCGGAGCGGACGAAGTCCTGCTGCAGCAGGCAGTTTTCCTTGTAGAAAGCGTTAATCTTGCCGGCAGCAATCTTTTCCTTCACAGCGGCGGGCTTGGAAGCCATCTTGGGATCGTTGTCCATCAGAGCTACCTGAACAGCCAGCTCCTTGTCCACATCCTCCTGAGGTACCTGCGCCTTATCCCAGTACTTGGGATTCATAGCCGCAATCTGCATAGCCACGTTCTTACCGATTTCGGTAGCATCAACGTCAGCGTCCAGATTTACCAGAACACCGTGGGTGCCGCCCATATGCACGTAGGCAACGGAAGTGCCGGTAGCAAAGCGGTCGAAACGGCGAATCTGCATATTCTCACCGATGGACATAACCTTTTCCTGCATAATCTCAGTAACGGTCAGGTCGCTGTTGGGGTACTTGCAGTTCTTCAGAGCCTCTACATCGGCAGGAGCCTGTGTTGCCACAGCCTCAGCCAGATTCTTAACCAGATCCTGGAAAGCATCGGTCTTTGCAGCGAAGTCGGTCTCGGAGTTAACCTCGATCACAACGCCCACGCCGTTAACAACAGTGGCGTAAGCAACGCCCTCTGCTGCAACACGGTCAGCCTTCTTGGCTGCCTTTGCCAGACCCTTTTCACGGAGCCAGTCCACAGCCTTATCCATATCACCGTCGGTAGCGGCCAGGGCTGCCTTGCAGTCCATCATACCGACGTTGGTCATTTCACGCAATTTCTTAACATCAAGCGCAGTAAAAGCCATATCTTAATTCCTCCAAATTTTTATAGCAGACAATTACTCAGCGGCGGGTGCTTCTGCCTCAACTGTCTCAACAGCAGCGGCTGCATCTTCGCCCTGACGGCCTTCGATGACAGCGTTGCCCATAGCGGCAGCAATCAGACGGATCGCGCGGATAGCGTCGTCGTTGCCGGGGATAACGTAATCGATCTCGTCGGGATCGCAGTTGGTGTCAACGATAGCAACAATGGGAATGTTCAGCTTGCGGGCTTCTGCAATTGCGTTGCTCTCCTTGCGGGGGTCAACGATGAACAGAGCAGCAGGAATCTTCTTCATTTCCTTAACGCCGCCCAGATACTTTTCCAGCTTCTCAATCTCAGCCTGATGCTTGATAACTTCCTTCTTGGGCAGCATAGCAAAGGTGCCGTCCTCTTCCATCTTGCGCAGCTGTGCCAGACGGTCGATACGGGTACGCATTGTGCGGAAGTTGGTCAGCATACCGCCCAGCCAACGGGCGTTGACGTAGTAACCGCCGCAACGGGCAGCTTCTTCCTTGATGGCGTCCTGTGCCTGCTTCTTGGTGCCTACGAACAGCAGGTTGCCGCCGTTGGCAGACATTTCACGGACGAAGTTGTAGGCCTCCTCCAGCTTCTTAACGGTCTTCTGCAGGTCGATGATGTAGATACCGTTACGCTCGGTGTAGATGTAGGTTGCCATTTTGGGGTTCCAGCGGCGGGTCTGATGGCCAAAGTGCACGCCGGCCTCCAACAGTTGCTTCATAGATACGACAGACATTTTTCTTTTCTCCTTTTGTTTTGTCCTCCACCCCGATCATCTCGCACCGCCCGCCTTTTCAGGCACTTGAGCGACACGATCACCGAGTGTGTGGTTTTTGATTACTACGGGAAAAATTCCCGTGCCGAATCATTATAATGGAAGTATTTCCATTTTGCAAGTACTTTTTCCTGTTTTTTTATAATTATTCCGAATAATTTTCCAACGGAAGCCCCTGCACATACTTCTGATCCCAGTCATCGTCAAACAGGCCTGTGGCAGGACTTCCCTGCGCCAGATCGTCTGCCAGCACCTGCAGCGCGTCCACCGCCTCCAGCGACTCCAGATAAAAGTCCGGCAGAGCGCCCTCTGTCAGCTTCGCGCCCAGCACTGCGCCGGTAATGGCGCCTACGGCGCTGCTGCGACCGGAGTGATTGACCGCGGTAACCATAGCGCCGTCAAAATCCTCGCTGTGGGTCAGGCAGGCATACACCGCACCTGCCAGACATTCGCCGGCGGTGGTGCAGCGCAGCTGCTCCATTGCTTCCTGATGCATCGATTCTCTGGATTTTGCCAGAGAAACGGTGGTCTGGATTTTGGCGGCGAGCTGAGCGGCCCGGGGAAACTGCTCCCGAAACTGCATATCCACCGCCTGCGCCGCGTGAGAAAACTGCTCCTCCAGCGGTTGCCCGGGCTCCTGCAGAATACCGGCGATGGTATACGCCAGAATCGCCGCCGACAGAAACGCCTCCGGATCTCCGTGGGTCATCGCTACCGTCTGCACAGCCATATCGCCGATTTGGGCAGGCTCCAGCCGGCGGCTGTCAAAAAACAATCCGATTGCCGCGCCTGCCAGAATGGCGCCGGGGGTATTGGCAGAATTAATCGGCTTTTCCGGCGTGCCTAAAGTATCAAAACGCATAGCGTCCAGCATACGGGCGTCCCGACAGTGGCGGCGCCGCAGCTGGGGTACCTGGGAAATCCAGCAGTTGCTTTTCTCCGGATCTCTGGGAAAGTGCTGCCGTTTCCCCCACTCCCGCAACGCCAGTGTTACGCACCGTAAATACTCCCGCCGGTTGCGGGACAGTCCAATCAGCAGTCCGTTGGTTATATACGCGGCAATCTGGGTATACGAGGTTACCTGGGCGCTGTCGTTACGCAAGTCATAACCCAGCAGTCCGGCAGGTCCGTACTCCTGACAGATTTCCTCCCAGCTGTTATCGTCTACGGCATAGCCCATAGCATCTCCAACCGCTAGGCCAAACAAACACCCGCGGCAAGCTGCAATCCGTGCTTCCATACCAGCGACTCCTTTCTGCTTACTTCTGCTTATATTATAATGTATAATAGCGCAAATGCAAGACAAACCCTGCGCCGCAAAAATATTTTTCATTTTTTTGCATTTTCCTATTGACACAGGATTGCTACCGTGTTATACTGCAGATGTAAATAAGAATCATTCTTAAATAGGAGGGAAAACGATGGCCGCTTCCAACAAGCACTTCAGAAAACGCAACGCGATTCTCACGTACTTGCGCAGCACCACGCAGCACCCTTCCGCAGAAACGGTCTTTTCCCATCTGAAACAGGAAATTCCCGATTTATCGATGGGAACAGTGTACCGGAATCTGAGCCTGTTCAAGGAGCAGGGTCTGGTGGCAAGCGTGGCAAATGTCAACGGCGTAGAGCGATTCGACGCCTGCACCACTCCCCACGTTCACTTCATCTGCACCCAGTGCTGCGCTGTGCAGGATTTACCCCAGATAAGCGTTCCCGAGCAATTACAAAAGACCGCCGCGCAGCAGGCCGGCGGCAGCATAGAGAGCTGTCAGCTCAGCTTTTCCGGCATCTGTCGGAATTGCGTAACAAACCAAAAGCAAGGTGGTGAAGCAGTTTGAAAAAGTTTGTTTGCACTGTTTGCGACTATGTGTACGAAGGCGATGCGCTGCCGGAGGACTACGTATGCCCCCTGTGCGGCGTTGGCGCTGACCTGTTTGAAGAAACAGAAGAATAATCCCGCGTAACCAAAGGCATTGAGCCTAATTAATAGATTAAAAAATAATTTGGAGGATTTTATTATGAAAAAGTTTGTATGTTCCGTATGTGGTTATGTTCACACCGCCGAGGCGCTGGACGCCGACTTCCGTTGCCCCGTTTGTAAGGTTCCCGCTTCCAAGTTCGTAGAGCAGAAGGGCGAGCAGAAGCTGGCTGCTGTTCACGAGTACGGCGTTTACGGCCAGACCGTAAAGAACAACCCCGACATCTCCGAAGAAGATAAGAAGTACATCTTCGACCAGCTGATGGCAAACTTCAACGGCGAGTGCGCCGAGGTCGGTATGTACCTGTGCATGGCGCGGATTGCCCACCGCGAAGGTCTGCCCGAAGTCGGTCTGTACTGGGAAAAGGCCGCTTTCGAAGAAGCAGAGCACGCTGCCAAGTTCGCAGAGCTGCTGGGTGAGGATCTGGAGCCCAATATGAAGGCTACCACCAAGGACAATCTGGCTTGGCGTGTAGACTGCGAGTTCGGCGCAACCCAGGGCAAGTTCGATCTGGCTGCCTGCGCAAAGAAGAACGGTCTGGACGCGATCCACGACACCGTTCACGAAATGGCTCGTGACGAGGCTCGCCACGGCGTGGCTCTGAAGGGTATGCTTGAAAGATATTTCAAGTAAGCCGCAACCGATAGTCAGTACAGGGCGGAGGAACTTTCCTCCGCCCTGTCTTAGAAAGGATTCCTATGGAACTGAAAGAAGGTTTACTGCCGGTGGTGCGGGCAGAAAAAGAATGTGATGTCTACTGCCCCATTTGCCACAAAATTCTCCATATCAAAGCCGGCGAGGTAATCCCCCGCTGCTGCGGCAAGGTAATGGAGAAAATGTAGCCGGCACTTGGTAAACATACAAAAAAAGACAGGGCGCGCCCTGTCTTTTTTCTGCGCTGCGTTAAAAAATGTAGGGGCAGATATTATCTTCCCGAAAAAGTGGAACGCAGGCGGATGCTATCCGCCCCTACAAGCGCTGCACGCAGGTTTGACAGCAGGAGCAAAATCTGCTACCATATTCCAAAGAACGCTATCCGGCGGAGGGTGATTTTTTTGGAAAACTTATTTCATATGGAAATGACACCGGCGCAGGTCAACGCAATATCCAACTTAGGGCTTGCCCACATCGGCGACGGTGTTTACGAGCTGCTCTGCCGTACCTACCTGTGCGCCAGCGGTGTAAAAACTGTACTGCAGCTGCACAAAGACGCGGTAACGATGGTAAAAGCGCCCACCCAGGCAAAGTATGCCGACCGTCTGCTGCCCTGTTTGACCGAGGAGGAAATGGCATATTTCCGGCGGGGCAAAAATGCCCATACCCACGCCGCGCCCAAATCGGCAACACCCCGGGAGTATGCCAAAGCCACCGGACTGGAGACCTTGTTCGGCGCGCTGTATTTGCTGGGCAGAACCCAGCGGTTAAATGAGTTATTTGCCATTTGCGTGGCAGAATAACTGACACATTCAGATGAAGTAAAGGAGGTGCCAAATGGCATTTGATGCATTTTTTCTGTCTGCTGTGCTTGATGAAATCCGTCAGCAGGCGCTGTCAGCCAGAGTGGAAAAACTGTACCAGCCCAGTCGGGATACAGTCATTTTGCAGCTGAAATGCCCGGGCGGCAGGCAAAAACTGATGTTTGTGCTGAATCCGGCGGCGCCCCGTCTGCACCTGACCTCAGCCAGCCCGGAGAATCCTGCCGAGCCTCCTATGTTCTGTATGCTGCTGCGCAAGCACCTGTCCGGCGCGCGGCTGAGTGAAATTGCCCAGCTGCCTATGGAGCGCTGCGCCATTTTCACCTTTGACTGCATCGACGAGCTGGGCGACCCTGTGCAAAAGCAGCTGGTGGCAGAACTGATGGGCCGCACCTGCAATCTGTACCTGCTGGACCCCCAGAAGCGGATTATCGACTGCCTGCGGCGGGTGGGGCTGGACGAATCCGCCCGACCTGCGCTGCCGGGTATGTATTACCAGATGCCCTCTGCGGTGGAAAAGGAAAATCCGGAAACTTTCGAAGATTATGTAAACCTGTTGTCCGCACCGGGAGCAGATTTACTTGCCGACCGGCTGATGGACACTTTGGGCGGTCTTTCCCCTCTGGTGTGCCGGGAGGCGGCGCTGTATGCCGCCGGAGATACCCAGGCGCGTCTGGAGGGTCTGGACTTGCCGGCGGTGGCAGACCGGCTGCGCCTGTTCTTTGCAGAGCATATCCGCCACAGCGCTCCCTATTTATACACCTGTAACGGCACGCCGAAGCAATTTGCTTTTTGCCCTATCCGGCAGTACGGCGACTTTAGCCGCGCCGACAGTTTTCAGCAGCTGCTGGACGGCTACTATATCCTCCGCGACCGGAAAGAGGCCATACGGCAAAAGGGACAGGGCTTGCGAAAAACCGTTACCACCCTGTGCCAGCGGCTGCAGCGAAAGCTGGCTCTGCAGGAGCAGGAGCTTACAAAAACCTACGACAGAGAACGGCTGCGCCAGCTGGGCGATATTCTTACCGCCAATCTGCACCGGATTCAAAAGGGGCAGACCAGCATTACCGTAGAGGATTTTTACGATGAAAATATGGCGCAGATTCAGGTGAGTCTGTCCGCCCAGCTGTCTCCCCAGCAGAATGCTGCCCGTTTTTACAAGGATTACGCCCGTATGAAAACGGCGGAACGGGAACTGACAAAGCAGCTGCAAATCGGCGCCCAGGAGCTGGAGTACCTGAAAAGTGTGGCAGAGGAATTAAACCGCGCCCAATCCGAGGCGGAGCTGGAAGAAATCCGGCGGGAGCTGCAGGACGGCGGCTATGTGCGGCGGGATTCGGGCAAAAAGCGGCCAAAGCAGGCAAAGCTCAGCCCTATGCAGTTTGAATCCACCGACGGATTTCCCATTCTGGTAGGCCGGAACAACCGGCAAAACGAGGAGCTGACCTTCAAAACCGCCCGCAAGGACGATTTGTGGCTCCACGCCCAAAAGGTACACGGCAGCCACGTCATCATCTGCTGCGGCGGCGCAACGCCGCCGGACGACACCATTACACAAGCGGCGCAGCTGGCAGCCCACTATGCGGAAACTGCCGGCGGTCAAAACATTGCCGTGGATATTACGCCGGTCAAGCAGGTGAAAAAGACACCTGCGGGAAAAACCGGTATGGTCATTTACCACAGCTACCGCACGGTGGTAGTCAATCCTTATCCCGAAATTGTAGTAGACGCGCTAAACGCAGAGAAAAAGCCGGAGGTCTAAACCTCCGGCTTTTTGTTTTGTTAATTCATCGTATTTTGCGCGCGCAGGAACAGCTGTCCGATGCGCTTGCGCAGCGCCTCCGCCTCCGGCGTATCTGCTGTTCCCTGGGTATCAATCCATTGGGCAGATGCCTGCTGCGCCTGCTTCAGTGTCTGCAAATCGCAGCTTAAGCTGGCAACGCGGAACACAGGCAAGCCGGACTGCCGGTTGCCAAAGAAATCGCCGGGTCCCCGCAGACGCAAATCCTCCTCCGCAATCTGAAAGCCGTCGTTTGTTTTGCAAAACGCCTTCATTCTCTGCAGCGTTTCTCCGTGTTTGCTGGTGCTGGTGAGAATGCAGTAGCTTTTCGCGCTGCCCCGTCCTACCCGTCCGCGCAGCTGGTGCAGCTGGGATAAGCCGAAGCGGTCCGCGTCCTCAATAATCATAAGCGATGCGTTGGGCACGTCCACACCCACCTCAATCACCGTTGTGGCAACCAGCACATCTGCCTCTCCCCGGGCAAAAGACGCCATAATTTCGTCCTTTTCGCTGCCCTTCATCTGTCCGTGAAGCAGGGCGATGCGCAAATCAGGAAATACGGTTTGCTGCAGGGTCTGCGCCCATACCGTTGCCGCCTTCACCGGCAGCGCCTCTGTTTCCTCCACCGCAGGGCAGACCACAAAGCACTGATTGCCCTGCTGCACCTGCTTGCGGATAAAGCTGTGGATACGGGCGCGGTAGCTCTCGTCCACAAGGAAGGTATCCACCGGCTGCCGTCCGGGAGGCAGCTCGTCCAAAATAGATACATCTAAATCTCCATACAGCAAAAGCGCCAGTGTACGGGGAATGGGTGTGGCAGACATTACCAGCAAATGGGGGTCCTCCCCCTTCTCCGACAGCTTGGAGCGCTGCCGGACGCCGAAACGGTGCTGCTCATCGGTAATCACCAGCCCCAGATTCCGGAAGACGGTGCTGTCCGACACCAGCGCGTGGGTGCCGATTACCAAATCCGTTTGCCCCTGGGCAATCTGTTCCCGCGCCGTATTCTTCTGCTTCGTTGTCAGCGCGCCGGTAAGCAGGCACACCCGGATACCCAGCGGGGTCAGCAGCTTTTCCAGCGACCGGAAGTGCTGCTCCGCCAGAATTTCCGTAGGCGCCATCAGCGCAACCTGGGCGCCGTTCTTCACCGCAAGATATGCTGCCGCGGCGGCAACCATTGTCTTTCCGCTGCCCACGTCGCCCTGCACCAGCCGATTCATCGGCGTACCGGCGCAGAAGTCCTCCGAAATCTGCGTGATGGCGCGGGTCTGCGCGCCGGTAAGCCGGAAAGGCAGCGCCTTATAAAACGGCTGCAAATCCAGTGTTTCATACGGACGGATTTTCTTTTTTGCCCGGGCAGCCCGCATCAGCGAAAGCCCTGCGGAAAATACAAAAAACTCTTCAAATATCAGCCGCTTTTTTGCCAACGCTGCCTCCTCCATAGAGGCAGGCTGATGAATGGCGTGGTACGCCCTGTCCGCAGGCAGAATTCCGTACCGGGCGCGTATGCTTTCCGGCAGAATTTCCTTAGGCGGGTCGCACAGACTCAGCGCCTGCGTTACCGCTTTGAGCATCGCAGCGTTGGAAAGTCCGGCAGTCAGCGGGTACACCGGCAGCACCCGACGGGTCATCACCGGCGTAGAATCCACCGCCTCAAACACGGGATTCGTCATCGAATACCCTATAAAATCGCCGGAAACAGCGCCGTAGAATATGTATTCCTTGCCGTATTGCAGCTGCTGGGCGGCAAAGCGGTTATTGAAAAACGTCAGGGTCAGGCGGGCGGTAACATCTGCCACCTGCACCTTTGTAAGATCCAGCCCCTTGCGAATATGGCTGGTGTGGGGGGTGTTCATCACCATTGCTTTGAAGCAGGCGGGGGTATCCGGCTCCAGCTGGGCGATAGGCACCAGCCGGGTGCGATCCTCATAAGCGCGGGGGAAATGGCAGATTAAATCCTCCAGCGTAAAAATATTCAGCGCCGCAAACTGTTTGGCTCTGGCCGCGCCCACTCCCTTGAGCAGGGTAACCGGGTCTGTCAGTCTTGCCATTGTCCCACCTCCTTTTCTTTCAGTATAGCACAAACCGCCGCCAAAGGCTATCCTTTCTTGCGGCAGAAAGGCGGTTGCGCAGAAAATGCCCTTTGTCAAGTCCTGCTTTTTTTCACCGCAAACAGGCTTTGGTAAAAATGTCCGCCAACAAAAAGAAGAAAAACCGCCCCTTTCCGGCAAAATAGCTTATGTAAACCGGTTTGCATATCCCTTTCGATTTATAATTTTCCCTTCCGCTGTGGAAAACCCTGTGGAAAATGTGGAAAAGTATGCAGTTTCCTCGCTGTTTTCCCCCGTCAGAGGGGTTTGTAGCAAATTGTAACATCTGTATAACCGTATGCATAGAAACCAATTTTAACCTGTTTTTTGAAAATTATGTTGCCGTTTTATTTCGGTAAATTTCTGAATTTTTTGAGGGGAATTTATTTTTTTATCCCTGTTTTTTTCTCTTTTCCTTTGCCGCGAGAAAATATTTTCGTGGTTTTTCACAAGGCGGCGGTGTATGTTTTTTTCTCCCGGGGAAATACTGGTATCATCGGTTTTCCGTAAGGAGGCGCCTATGCAGGGAAAAGTAGAAATCTGCGGTGTGAATACCGCGCGGCTCAAAGTGCTGTCGCAGACAGAAATGGACGCATTGCTCCTCAGGGCAAAGAAAGGCGACGAGCAGGCGCGGCAGGCTTTGATTGAAGGAAATCTGCGACTGGTACTCAGTGTAATCCAGCGCTTTGACAAGCGGGGCGAAAGTCCCGACGACCTGTTTCAGGTGGGGTGCATCGGCTTAATGAAAGCCATCAACAACTTTGACCCTACCAAAAACGTCCGTTTCTCCACCTACGGCGTGCCTATGATTGCCGGCGAAATCCGCCGCTATCTGCGGGACAATTCCTCGATACGGGTTTCCCGTTCCATACGGGACGTGGCATACCGGGTGCTGCAGTGCAAGGAATCTCTGCTCAGCTCCCAGGGCAGAGAGCCCACGCTGGAGGAAATCGCAAGCGCCCTTTCTCTGCCGGTGGCAGATGTCTCCGAGGCGCTGGACGCGGTCTGCGCGCCCATCAGTTTATACGATCCTGTTTACGCCGACGGCGGCGACCCGCTGACGGTGATGGATCAGGTGCGGGACAACCGCAACACCGACGATGTGTGGCTGGAGCGCATCGCTCTGCGGGGCGCGTTTCAGGCGCTGGACAGCAGGCAGAAGCAAATCCTTTCCCTGCGGTTTGTGGGCGGCAAGACCCAGATGGAGGTGGCGTCTTCTCTGGGCATTTCCCAGGCCCAGGTTTCCCGTCTGGAAAAAAGCGCCATCGGCTCTATGCGCAAAGCCTTTACCGTCAGCTGACATATCGGGAAACACCGGCGCATACACTGTTAAAAAACTGTGGGGGTGCCGGATATGTCTGCAAGATTTACAGAGCTGCACTGCAAAGAAGTTATCTGTGTTTCCGACGGACGGCGGCTGGGCTTTATCTGCGATGCCCGTATCGAACTGCCGGAGGGAAAAATCGTGGCGATTGTGGTGCCGGGACCCTGCCGTTTCTTCGGACTGTGGGGGCGGCGGGACGATTATGTGATTCCCTGGTGCTGCGTCAAGCGCATCGGTCCTGACATTGTTCTGGTGGACGCCAAACCGGACGATTGCCGGATTCCCAGACGTAAACCGGGTCTGCTGTTTTAACGGCAGACCCGTTAAAACTGCCCTGCTTCTGGGCGAAACCCCTATAAAAATAAGAAAATACAGGGAAAAACATATAAAATACCCCTTGCAAAATCAAAATTCAGGTGCTATAATGCAGATGTTAGTATTGACATTGGCAAAGAGAGGGGTTTCGCCCCTCTCTTTCGTACTGAAAGAGGAGATTTTTTTGAAAGTAACAGAGCTCGTTTCTCAGTTCGCCCAGCCCATCGTGGAAGCCAACGGCTGCTCCCTGTGGGACGTGGAATATGTGCGGGAAGGCTCGGAGCGGTACCTGCGGCTTTTTATCGACAAAGAAGGCGGCGTGGATATTACCGACTGTGAAGCCATTCATCGCGCGGTCGACCCTATTCTGGACGAAAAAGACCCCATCGCGGAAAGCTACCATTTCGAAGTCTGCTCGGCAGGACTGGAGCGCCCTTTGAAACGGCCGTCGGACTTTGCCCGGTTTATGAACAGCCCCATTCTTGTACGGCTGTACCGCCCCAGAAACGGATTGAAGGAAATCTGCGGTATCCTGCGGGACTACCAGGAGGGCAAAATCACTCTGGAAGCAGGCAAGGAAACAAACGTTTTTGAAAAATCTGAAGTCCCGCTGGCGCGGCTGA
>JAZRGQ010000179.1:0-5443 GCA_045644405.1 Faecousia sp. | reverse complement strand
CCCTGGACCATTCCGGTCATTTATCTGGGCTTTGGCGCAGGACTTGCTGTGTTTATGTTTGTAGGCTTTGTAAAGAGTATTCCGCTGGATATTGAGGAAGCAGCGGCAATCGACGGCTGTAACCCCTTCCGCACCTTCTTCAGCGTGGTGCTGCCGATGATGAAGCCCACTCTGATCAGCGTGGCAATTCTCGAGATTATGTGGGTGTGGAATGACTACCTGCTCCCCTATCTGGTGCTGGATATTACCGAATACCGCACCCTGCCCATTCACATTCAGTATCTGAAGGGCAGCTACGGCACAGTGGACCTGGGCGCCACAATGGCGCTGATTCTGCTGAGCATTGTTCCTGTTATTGTTTTCTATCTTACCTGCCAGAAGCACATCATTAAGGGTGTGGCTGCCGGCGCGGTGAAGGGCTAATTCTAAAAGGGAGGAATTCCTTTGACAATCAAAGATATTGCCCTGCAAACCGGCTATTCGGTTGGTACAGTATCCCGTGTTCTGAATAACCAGCCCCACGTCAGCGCCAAGGCGCGGAAGGTTGTGCTGGAAGCTGCCCACGCCGCGAATTTTCACCTGAATGCCAATGCCAAGCAGCTCAAGCAGCAGCGCGCCACTTCCATACTGGTGGTAGCAAAGGGTACTTCCAACGAACTGTTCGGCTCGCTGATTGAGGCGCTGCAGGCGCGTGTAGCAGACTGGCCTTACCCGCTGGTGGTGGACTACATCGACGAGGACGAAAATGAGGTTTTACGCGGCGTGCAGCTGTGTCGGGAGAAAAAGCCGTTAGGTATGCTGTTTCTGGGCGGAAACCTGGAAAACTTCCGCAAGCACTTTCACGGCGTGGACCAGCCCTGTGTGCTGATTACCGGTGATGCCTCTCAGCTACAGCTGGAAAACCTTTCCAGCGTAACCACCGATGACCGTCAGGCAGGCTTCCTTGCTATCGAGCATCTTATCCGGCAGGGACATAAGCAAATCGCCATTATCGGCGGTAACCGGCAAAGCAGTGATATTACCCGGCTGCGCTATGAAGGCTGCTGCAACGCCCTGCGGCAATACGGCATCGACTTTGACCACCAGCTGGATTACTGCACCGGCCGTTTCTCCTATGCAGGCGGCTATATGGCTGTGCAAAAGCTGCTGGAGCAAAAGCGGAAATTCACCGCTATCTATGCTATGGCTGACGTTATGGCAATCGGCGCCATTCGGGCGCTGCAGGATAACGGCTTCGCCGTACCCCAGCAGGTGTCGGTGATTGGTATGGACGGTCTGGAAATCGGCAGCTATACCATTCCCACATTAACAACTGTGCGGCAGTCGGTAGAGGAACTGGCAAACCGCAGCGTGCAGATGCTGCGCCAACAAATCGAAGGGCAGTTATCCGCCCGCCACGAGGTAATCCCACCCACCGTTCTGCAAAAAGAAAGCACACAATCCAATGGATAAACAAAACGCAGCGACTTTGTCGCTGCGTTTTTCTTTTTGCTCCTATTAAAACAGAAAATGCCGTCGCTTTTTCTGTCTATAAAAACGTGTACGCCAAAACTATATATACGTTTTGCAGGTTTGGGCGTCTCTCACTCCGACGGAGGGGTGAGAGACGCTCAAAGACAAGCAAACCGAAGGCGTCGGCGTACATAGGTACGCTAGTCCTTCGGTTTGCGCAGTAAGGCAAAACTCTTGCGTAGCAAGCTTTTTGCACTTATTAAAACAGATTGTGCTGTTGCCTTTTCTGTCTATAAAAACCGTACAATCCAAAACTGTCTGTCAGTTTTGCCGGTTTGGGCGTCTCTCACTCCTCCGGGACTGCTTCAACGCCGCCTTGGGGACGTATCGACAGCACGTGGCACGCACCCTGCCCCAGCACCGCATCAATGCCCGCCTTGAAAGAATCCAACAGCGCAAACGGCACAAATGCCTGCACAGTTCCGGCAAATCCGCCGCCGTGGACACGGAAAGCGCCCTGCCCCTGTAAGTACTCCTCACACAGCGCCAGCGCAATCGCCATATCCTGATTGCGGACATAGCCGGCAGGAATTACATTTTGCAAATACATATAAGAGGAATAGCCACTTTCCCGCTCCATCGCCAGAAACGCATCAAAATCGCCGGACTGCAGCGCAGCCACCTGGCGAGGTACGCGGGCATTTTCCCGATAGAAATGTACCGCGCGCATCACAGCGCGATCGCCGCATTTTTCCCGCAGCGCAGGAATTTCCGCCATAAACGCCTTTTGATCCACTTCCCGCAGCACCTGCTTGCCGAAATGGGCGCAGACCGCCTTTAATTCCTGGGTGATTGCGGCATACTCGTCGGTCAAGTCCGCGTGGCTTGCGCGGCTGTCGATAATGCACAGGGCGTGGCCGGATTGGGCAAAATCAAAGTCCACCGGCTGCACCACCGGATTTTCCTTATCGGCAAAATCGGTGGTACCCATACCGCCCACAGCCGATGCCATCTGGTCCATCAAGCCGCAGGGCTTGCCGAAGAACACATTCTCCGCATACTGACCGATTTGGGCAATCTCCGGCTGGGTCGCCTTACCCTCAAAAAACAGATGATTGATAATAGTGCCTACCAGCACCTCATACGCGGCAGAGGAGCTTAAACCGGAGCCGGGCAGAACGGTCGATTCCATATAGGCATCGAATCCTTCCACTGCGCAGCCAAGCTGCACAAACCGCGCGGCAACGCCGCGAATCAGCGCCGGTGTGGAGTTGATTTCCTCCGGCTGGGGCGTCAGCGTCTGCAAATCCACCTCGCTCATAGGATAGCCCTGGGATAAAATCCGAATGGTCTTCGTACCGTTGACACGCACTGCCGCCTGCATATCCAGATTTACCGCTGCCGCCAGCACCCGTCCCCGCTGATGGTCTGTGTGGTTGCCGCTGATTTCTGTGCGGCCCGGAGCAGAAAAGTACCGCGTAGGCTGTCCGCCAAAGGCAGCGGCAAAGCCTGCCTGCAATGCCTGCACGCGTTCGGTTGGTAATCGCAGTTTTTCCATAACTTCTTCCTCCTGCTGTTAGTGGTTTTATTATACACCCTGGTGGGAGAAAAAGAAAGTGCTGTTCAGGTTTTTATTTTGTTTCCGGTGTACAAAATTCGTATAGAATTCAGTACGCACAGCAGCGCCACGCCGGAATCGGCAAGCACCGCCAGCCACATATTGGCAAATCCCAAAAGTCCCAGCACCATTACACCAAGCTTTACCGCCAGCGCAAACACCACATTTTGCCACGCCACCGCCTGTGTGCGGCGGGCAATCCGAATCGAATCGGGAATCGCCTGCGCTCTGGCTGTCAGATATACCACGTCCGCCGCCTCGATTGCCGCGTCCGCGCCGCTGCCCATCGCCGCGCCTACATCTGCGCCTGCCAGCACCGGCGCGTCATTAATGCCGTCGCCTACATAGAGAATCCTGCCTTCTTCCTTCCGCAGCTGCTCCAGTACCCCAAATTTCTGATGAGGCAGCAGTCGGGCAAACACCTGCTTGATGCCCACCGCAGAAGCAACTGCCCGGGCAGCATTTTCTCTGTCGCCGGTGAGCATCGCGGTAGAAATACCCATTGTATGCAACTGCTGCACCGCTTTTTTGCTGTCCGGCTTTACTGTGTCGGAAATGAGAATATAGCCCTGATAGCAGCCGTCTACCGCCACCAGTACGCAAGTGCCGCTTTGGGGCAACTCCCCGGGACAGGAAACGCCGAACTTCTCCAGAAGTGCAGTATTGCCGCACAGCACCTGCCTGCCCTGCAGCTGCGCCGAAATTCCCAGCCCCGCCAGTTCCTCCAGCTGCTCCGGCTTGGGCAGATTCCCGCCTGCAGCTGCCAGAATACTCTGGGCAACCGGGTGGGTAGAGCCCTGCTCACAGGCAGCGCAAATCTTTAGAAGATTCTCCGGCCCTACCACCTGCTGAACGCAGAAATTGCCCTCGGTTAAAGTACCGGTTTTATCCATAGCCACAGCGCGGATACGCGCCAGCGCCTCCATTGCTGTACCGCCTTTGAACAGGATTCCCTGCCGGCTACCTGCACCGATGCCGGAGAAGAACGCCAGCGGCACGCTGAGCACCAGCGCGCAAGGGCAGCTCATTACCAGAAAGGACAGCGCCGTATAGACCCAGTAATTCCATTGACCGGTAATGATGGATGGAAGGATTGCGGTCAGCGCTGCAATCGCCACCACTGCGGGGGTATAAATCTTTGAAAAGCGGGTGATAAAGCGGTCCATTTTCGGCTTGCCTGCCGCCGCTGTTTCCACCGCCTGCAAAATGCGGGTAGCCATAGATTCTTCCAGAGGCTTTTCTACCTGCACCGTCAGCTGTCCGGACAGATTCACCCAGCCGGAAATCACCGCTTCTCCCGCACACACCCGTATGGGAACACTCTCGCCGGTGATGGGGGCGGTGTCTATCCGGCTTTCTCCCGCGATTACCCGTCCGTCCAGAGGAATTCTGTCGCCCGGGTGTACCAGCAGCAAATCTCCAATCTTTGCCTGCCGGATTGGAATTTCTACAAATTCCTCTCCCCGCTGCGCCCATACCTGCTCCGGACACAGGTCCACCGCGTCCAGAATCTGGCTGCGGCTACGCTGCACTGCCCTGTCCTCAAAAAATGTGCCAATCCGGTAAAACAGCATAACGCCCACTGCCTCTGCCCATTCGCCAATGGCAAAGGCACCCACTGTAGCAAGCGCCATCAGGAAGTTTTCGTCAAACACACGTCCTTTTATCATTCCCTTGCCGGCTTTCACCAGCACCGACCAGCCCAGCAAAAGGTATGCCGCCACAAATGCCGACAAAGAGGCATACTTCCACGGCAGCAAAAGCCCCGCGGCAAACAGCGCTCCCCCCAGCACCAGCGGCAAAACAGGCTTGCGCCCGGATTCCTGCGGTTTTTCGTCATTTGAGGTAACCACCCAATCCGGCTCAACAGAGGAAACTATCGCCTGCAGCTGAGGCAAAAGCGCCTGGGGTTTGCGTGTACACACACGCAGCTGCCGGGTGGCAAAGGTTAACGTTGCCGATTCCACCTGGGGCATCTGCTGAATTTTTTCTTCTATTTTCGCTGCGCAATGGGCGCAGTCCAAAGGCGTTACTGTAAATAAATATTCGTGCATTTTTCCGCCTCCTTTATATTCTTATATGAGCACCTATTCATATGTAGTATCAGTATATACCCTATTGACGGCATTGTCAATAGGGTATTTTTATTTCCATTGCCGATTGCAGGGTAACCGTTTCGCCAGTTACCGGGTGGGGAAACGTTAGCTGCTTTGCGCACAGCTGCTGACCGGAGATATGCAGCGCGCGGGATACTTCTATGGACCGGGGGCTGCCGTACTGGGGGTCGCCCAGAATGGGAAAGCCCATATAGGCGCAGTGGACACGCAGCTGGTGGGTGCGGCCGGTAACCGGCTGCAGCGCAAGGCGGGTAAA
>JAZRGQ010000178.1:0-3990 GCA_045644405.1 Faecousia sp. | reverse complement strand
CCGGTTACGAGTAAACGTTATATCCCAGTCTGTAATCAGACCGCAGCGAAGCCCATAGGAAACAAGGGCATCAATATAGGTTTCAATTTTCATATGTATCCTCCCTGTCCAAGCAACACAGAATGTAAATGTATTGCGTACGCGACGAACTGTAATGTAGTATAACACAGCGCCTTGCTTTTGTAAATGCGCAATGGTCATTATAAAAATAAAAAGGAGTGCTTTCGCAGTGCTTTTCTGGCGGAGACGGTGGGATTCGAACCCACGTGCGGTTGCCCGCAAACTGATTTCGAGTCAGCCCCGTTATGACCACTTCGATACGTCTCCATATTGCATCAATGCCAATCAGGCATACAACAAACCTTTTCCGTTTTACGAAACGGGGCGCCCCGTTATGTCCTGTTGCGGTGCCCGAAATTTTCTGCACTGTCGTGCAAAATTTCGACCGCTGCCACTCCTTATGCCTCGCTTCATCTGCCACTGGCAGCGCTCGGCAACGTCCCCACTTCGATACGTCTCCAAATGACCTGCATATTATATCAACAGGTGCCTAAAAAATCAAGGGGTCTGCCTGCGTTACGGTTTCTTTTTTGCCAGTTCCATAACCAGCGGCATTTTCTCCATCATTTTGGTGTAATTCTCCCGCCGGTGGGGAAACAGGCAATTTGAGCAGTCCTTAATGCCGCCTTCTATGTAGGTAAAATTCCCTCCGCAGCGCTCGCCCAGCGCATACAGCGGGCAATAGCAAAACATACAGCTGAACTTCTCCGGATCTGCGCCCTGATGGCAGGGGAAATATTCACATTTTTTATTCTGGAAAAAATCGTAATTCGCCATACGCAAGCTCCTTTTTGCTTTGCATTTTTTACGGTATATGCTATACTATTTGCAAACCGACCAGGGGTATTCCTGAGGCGGCTCCAATGTAAATTCCATTGTTTCTTTGCTCACAGGGTGGGTAAATGCGAGGCGGTAAGACCACAGAGCGATTTCGCAATCGTCCTGCAAAAGGCTATACTTTCTATCCCCAACCAGCGGCAACTCTCTGCTGGAAAACTGCGCCCGGATTTGATGTGTTCTACCGGTCAGCAGGCGGATATGCACCCGGCTCAAGCCCTGCGCGCGAGCAAGCACACGGTACTCCAGAATCGCCTCCTGTGCAAACCTTTCCGGCTGAGTAACCACGTAGGTTTTTCTTTCCTGCTTATTACGCAGCAGCAGGTCGCGAAATGTCCCCTGCTCCGGCGACGGGCAGCCGTGTACCACTGCCAGATACTCTTTTTGAAACGTATTTTCCCGAATCTGGCGGGATAATTCTGCAGCAGCCGACGGATTGCGCGCCAGCACCATCAGCCCCCCTACCACCCGGTCCAGCCGGTGGACGGTGCGCACATCTGCGTTGGGATCGCCCAGCGCCTGCCTTGCCAGCTCCGGAACACCGCCTGCCTCATCTGTGGAGAGGACTCGCGGTGGCTTTACGCAGACCAAAATATCCTTATCCTTGTATACCAATTCCATTGTCCACGCCCCCTGTACCCCTATGGTAACAAAAAGGCGCTGGTTTTTCAAGTCAAAAGGAGGAATCCTATGAAAATCGTAGTAACAGACGGCAATGCAGTGAATCCCGGCGATTTAAACTGGGACTGGCTTTCCAAATACGGTGAAGTGGTCGTGTATCCCCGCACACCGGAAGCGCTTGCAATTGAGCGGCTGCAGGGTGCCGACATTATCCTCATCAACAAAACGCCTATTACGGCAGAGGTGCTTGACGCCTGCCCCACCATACGTCTGATTTGCGTGCTGGCAACCGGCTACAACGTGGTTGACTGTCAGGCGGCAAAGATGCGCAGCATACCTGTGTGCAACGTACCGGACTACAGCACATCGGCGGTGGCGCAGTTTACATTTTCTCTGCTTTTAGAGCTTTGCAACCGTGTAGGTTTGCACGACGACAGTGTCCACAGTGGCAAATGGTGCGCTCACCCGGATTTCTGCTACTGGGATACGCCCCAGACAGAACTGGCAGGAAAAACAATCGGCATCATCGGATTTGGCCGCATTGGCAAAGCCGTCGGCAGGATTGCCCGCGCATTCGGTATGCAGGTGCTGGCATACAACCGCAGCCGCAGCGCAGAAGGAGCGGCGATTGGTGAATATGTAGATCTGGATACGTTGCTCAGCCGGTCGGATATTGTGTCGCTGCATTGCCCGCTTAGCGCTGAAAACACCGGCTTTATAAACGCAGACACAATCAAAAAGATGAAAGACGGCGCTATTTTGCTCAACACCGCCAGAGGTCCGCTTTTGGACGAGCAGGCGGTGGCAGATGCGCTGCGCAGCGGAAAGCTAGGCGGCTTTGCAGCCGATGTGGTATCCGTTGAGCCGATGCGGGAGGACAATCCCTTGCTCACCGCGCCCAACTGTATTCTCACACCCCATATGGCGTGGGCGCCAATTGAGGCGCGCAAGCGGATTATTGCCAGCGCCCGTCAGAGTATAGAAGGCTTTCTTTCCAGCTGTCCTGTAAACGTGGTCAATCCGTAGGAACGGTTATGTATGCCGAAAGGCATCTGTAGGGGCGGATATTATCCGCTCGCGTTATTCGTATATAAAAAACACCGAGGCGATTGCTCGCCTCGGTGCTTTTGTTTTGTTATTTGCGAAAGAGCAAGTTATAGAGTAGCTTACAGACCTTCGATGGTCTCGTCGCCCCACTCGCCGATGCTCAAGTCGCCGTTGATGTCGCCTTCTTGCCATGCAATCTGCTCCAGAGCAACAAACTTCACGATCTCCACATCAGGAGAAATATAGAGTTCTTTCATTGTGTCATTCCTCCTTCTGAATTACTCTGCAGCTTTGAAGTTAACCAGATTCCAACCGGCTGTTACCGCTGCTGCATAGTACTTAATCATCATTGCGTCGATCTGTCTGATCTGCACGGGATTGAGCTTGGTGTAGTTGGTATCAGCATACTCTACCAGTTCCTGCAGAGAAGTAGCGGTAGTAATTTCAGTGCTGATTCTCACATCGCCAACGTAGATGTAAGGTGTTGCCTGCAGGGACATTGCTGCATTTGCGATGTCCGAAGATCCATCTGCCTTCAGAACATCGGCAATAACCAGGGTGTGCTTGTTGGGATTGCCGCCGCACAGACCGGAGTCAAACTCTGTGTTGACAGTGTAGGGCTGGTCGACGAATTTTTCACCATCACCGATTGCCAAGCCGTACTCAGCGACCATGCTTGCAACCTTCTCGTCAGCTGCGTACAGAGCGGTGTAACCGAAACCTCTTCTTGCTGCAGAGAGGACTCTCTTGGTAACGCTCATGTATACACGGTGGAAGGAAACGCCCTCATCATCGGTAACCTGCAGGTACCACTTGCCGCTCTGCTTAGCGTAAGCGCTGCCGCCGTTGACGGTGCCGGTGATCTTGCCGACAACACCGTATTCACGGTTGCCGTCCTCATCCTTGCTGTCGTAGTCATCGGTCTGAGAATCCTTAATGTTCACAGTGCCGCCAGTAACAGTAACCGCCTCGATGTCAAAGCCGTTCAGGTCAACATTTGCATTCTCAGTGAATGTAACCGCGGACATATCCTTCATCAGGTACACATATTCGCCATTAACTGCCGCTGCCTTCGCCGCTGCCGCCAGAGTAGCGTAAGGTGCATTGCTGTAAACAGCCTGCGCCAGATACAGACGGTATACGTCTGCAGTATCACCAGCACTCTCCTCAGTACGTTTCAGCTGGTAAATGTCGTAGGCAGCGTTATCGCTAAAGAAGTACTTGGTGAAGTCGCCGCTGGCTGTGATGGGCTTTGTGAATGCTGCGTAAGTGTCGATCTTACGGGTAGCATCGAAGGTAACACCAATTCTGGAGTCCGCGCCCAGATCGTTTACATTCGGGTCATATGCCAAACGGCCTTCTACGTAATACATATACAGGTTGAACTCGCCTTTGCCAGCCTTGGTGTTGCTGTGAATCTCGACC
>JAZRGQ010000177.1:0-5437 GCA_045644405.1 Faecousia sp. | reverse complement strand
ATCCATATATCCGACCCAGGCGCCGCCGAAAATATCCATTGGCTTAGGCGCACCCAGGCAAAGATGCAAGTCGCCAATCGCGTACAGTGCCATAGTGTTACTCCTTTGGAGAATTGATGTGCAGTATCAGCGCTTCATTGGTGATTCCTATTGCTTTTGCAATCTTACTTCCAGCAAGTACCGGACAGTAGTCGCTGAACAAAACAGTGCTCCTGCTCTCACCGCTGCTTGCCCGATGGTCCTGCAAACCGCCAAACGAAAGCGCGGAATAGGCATCGGCAATATATGCATTCGCCCGGTAAAGGCTGCGTAAAGTAGCCCCGATTCTGGATTGGCTGACAACCACACAAACCAGCCCCGCATTAAACTGCGCAAGCATCTCCTCATCAATGCGGTAGATTGCTTTCTTCTCAGTTGCCTGCAGATACTTGCGCACCTCATCGCAGCCAAGTGTTTCCGCAATCAGCATCTCAACACACTCCGGCATCGCAAAATCCAGCTCCGGAAGCTCTGTGTCAATGACAGCCGTACCGGTTGCGCACTCGCCGCGCCGAAGTAAATCCCACACTGCGCAGTTATCATTACAGCTACAGATAACTGTTTCCACCGGAAGACCCATTTTCTTTGCATACCAGGCAGCCATTGGCTGGGAAAAATCGCCGGTATTTACGGAAATATCAAAGCTCTGCGCCTCATTTTCCGGCATTTGGGAGTAGACGCCAAAGAGAATTGCGATACGAATGGCAATTTGCGCCCATTTTCCGGGGCTACCTGCCTTCCCCGCCATTTTGCTGTAAAGCTGCTGCGCAGTATAGACATATGTCCGTTGCACGTTGTGCCAGCATTCGGCGAAAATCAGTTTGTGGGACATACACTGCAGCCGCACAGGTGCGCGACCGATACAGCATTCCACGTCCCATTCCGACAAACCGGAGGAAAAGAACAGATTCAAAATACGCGCCACAGCCGCTGCAAAGCTGCCATTGCGAAGATTGGCAACCTCCTCCTCATTCAGCTGAGGAAGATGAAACGGAATGAACAGTCCACCGTCCGGCGCGCAGTTATTGTGCAGCGCCGTGTATGCAGTGTAGGAATCTGATTTGTTTCTGGAACTTACGTACAGCAATTCTTCATCACTCCTATTGCGTTTTCCCAAAAAATTTTATGTATAATCGGTTCCGGCAGTCCCCGTTCCAAAAGCCGCTGCGCCAATCGCGGGTAATCCTGCAAGCCATAAATTCCTTCAGCCAGCGGACTGCAGCCGTCCAAATCGCCGCCAAGGGCAATATGTGTACCTGCAGGGTCGCGCTCAAGAAAATGAAAAATGTGGTCGCAAACAGCATCTACTGTGGCAGCGCCACCTAAAAAGTCCTGATAAAGATTGATCCCCGCCACCCCGCCGGTTTTGCAAATTGCCAGAAACATATCGACAGTTAAATTCCGGCTGACATCACAGACACTGCGGCTGTTGGAATGGGTGGCAATAACCGGCGCAGCAGTAATGTCCATAATATCCCAGAAAGCCTCATCACTGATGTGGCTGACATCAATACAAATGCCAAGGCTCTGCGCCTTCTTCACATACGCCTTACCCAGCGCAGTCAGCCCGCCGCCGGTTTTATGCGAGCCAGCCAAGGGATTTTCCTCATTCCAGCCCAACGTACTGATACGAAAGCCTGTATCATACAGCCCGGAAAGTCTGTCTGCATCAAATCCGATGCCGGCAGTGCCTTCTATTGTCAGAATAGCCGACATCACGCCGTTTTTCCGGTTTTTTTCAATATCTGCAGCGCTTTTTGCAAGGCGGATACAGTCCTTATTTTCCTCAAGCTGCGCAAGTAATAGCGACAGCTGCTGCTGAAAAATCTCCTCAGCCTTCTCTCCAAAGGGCGGCAGACTGGTCGTATAGCAGGCAAAGCACTGGGCATATGCAGAAAATTCACTTCCCCGCTGCAGGTCGATATGCAAGCTGTTTTTCGCAAGAGAGTCTCCAGCGCCGGCGCGTAACAACGCATAGGCAGTATCGCAGTGTAAATCAAACACAGGGAAGTTCATATAAAAGCGTCCTCCAAATGATGAATGACCGGCTTTTCTGTATTTACACCGTCTGGCGCGTAGATTTCAATCACATCAAATCTGGGCTGCAAACGGGTAGGATTCTGCGACAGGTAAAATGACGCGGTTGTCCGTAAACGTTCCTGTTTGCGGTAATCAACAAACTCTTTTGCCTGGGCAAAGCTATCCGACTTTCTCAGCTTTACTTCTACAAACACCAGATATTTCCGGTTAGAAACAATTAAGTCTATTTCACCGAAACGGCAACGATACCCTGTTTCCAGCAGCTTGTAGCGCTTCTTTTGCAGGAATTTTGCTGCTTGCAGCTCGCCCCATGCGCCGGATAAATTATTCGTTCCCATAAAATTTCTTCAAAAAGGTATGCCGGTGTATCGGACACATACCCAATTCCTGCAGTGCGGCATAGTGAGCCTTTGTGCCATAGCCCTTATGTATGCCAAAGCCGTAACCGGGATATGTATCCTCCATCTGCAGCATATAGTCGTCTCTTGTTACTTTGGCAAGAATCGAAGCAGCCGCAATGCTTGCGCTACGGCTATCGCCGCGTACAACAGCCTCTGCAGGAATTCCAAAATCCTTGCATCTGTTCCCGTCAACTAAAACATAGTCCGGGCGAACAGAAAGCTGAGAAATTGCCCGCTCCATTGCAAGAAATGTAGCCTGCAATATATTGATTTCATCAATTTCCGCGTGGTCTGCCATCGCAATTCCGTAAGCAATTGCCTGCTGCTGAATCACGGGAAACAGCTCTCTGCGCCGCTTATCGGATAATTTTTTGCTGTCATCAAGACCGGGTATTTCCAGATTCGGCGGCAATATGACCGCAGCCGCGCAAACAGGTCCTGCCAAAGGACCCCGTCCCGCCTCGTCAACACCGCAAATAAGCTGAAAGCCCTTCTGTTGCAGGCTCTGTTCGATTTCCCACATATTTTCGGCGCTCATAGTAAATCCTCCGGCTCCTCCAGTGTCAGACAGCCCAGCTTACCGGCGCGGTACTCGTCCAGCAGTACCTTTGCCATTCGTTCTGTGTGGATTTCTCCTCTGGCAAGCAGATAACCACGTTTTTTGCCAGCTTCTTCCAGCAGTTCATAGCCCTTTGCGTCCACAGGCGCGTCAATCTTGTACCGCTGGCGGACCAACTCCGGATAGTACTTCCACATCAGTTCAAACAGCTTGCAGGCAAGCTCCTCAGTATCAACAACAGCTTCCTTCACAGCGCCGGTATATGCCAGCATCATACCCACATTGGGGTCATCGAATTTGGGCCACAAAATACCAGGTGTGTCCAGCAAAAGCAGACTGCTGTCCACCGTTACCCACTGCTTTCCGCGGGTTACGCCGGGACGGTTTTCCGCCTTAGCACCTTTACGTCCGGAAATCTGATTGATTAACGTAGACTTTCCCACATTGGGGATTCCAACAATCATAACCCGCAAAGGCTTGTGCATTCCTTTAGCCTCATTGCGAGCAATTTTCTCTTTCAGCACAGCACGGACTGCCGGCTGGAAATCACCGATTCCCTTACGGCTTTTGCAGTCAGTTGCAATGGTATAGATTCCCTTGCTGCGGAAATACGCAATCCAGCGCTTGGTTGCTGCGGGGTCTGCCAAATCCATTCGGTTTAAGATAATCATTCTGGGTTTATTACCGCATATATCGTCAATATCCGGATTGCGGCTGGAAATCGGAATTCGTGCGTCCATAATTTCGCATACAGCGTCCACATTTTTCAAATCCGCTTCCATCTGGCGGCGTGTTTTGGTCATATGTCCGGGATACCATTGAATACACATATCCGAGATGATTTTCTCATCTTTCATACTGCCTGCACCACCTTTCTTTCGGTATACAGTTCTAAATAAGTTGGCTTATAAGCAAAGATACGCTTTCGTACGCCTCTACGCCCAGCTGCTTTATGGCGCCTACAGAATTTTTCATACAGCTGCCATTATAAAGGCGAATCATTTCTATATCCGTATAACCATCACCGATGGTATAGATGTTCTTATTATCAATTTGCAATTTCTTGCTAAGTATATCCACAGCAGCCGCTTTGCCTGCAGTATTCGGCACAATTTCCAGCAGCCGTTCCGACACAGGATATGCGTTCATAAATTCGGAAAACTCCCCGCGGACACGTTCAAGCACCTGCCAAACAGTTTCCTTTGATTCGTATTTCACGTACAGCTTGGTAAGACTTTTATCAGTAAAGGTTACATCATTGCGTCTGTCAGTACAGCAGAACGTCCTCTCCGCTTTCTCAAGCCGGAGTATTTTCTGTATTTCTGAAGCAACGCCGTCTGTAATCGTTACGTTATGCAGAATATTGTCGTTTCTGTCGACGACTGTTGCGCCGTGATTCAAAATAATATAATCGTACTCAAAGGGGAACTGCGCAAGCTTGCGCTTAAAATCCGGCATACTTCTACCGGTAGCAATTACAAATATATTGCCCGCTTCTCGAAATTCGTGAATTGCTTCTGCATTTTTTGCCATATCGGCATCATTAAGATAAAAGGTCTGGTCATAATCGCTGACCAGCATTTTTGCCGTTTTGCTCATCTGTATCTTCTCCGGTAATCTAATTATACCCCACCGATTCTGCTAAATTCACGTTTGCCGGTCTGGGAATTTTCGCCCGGGAACAACAGGAAAAACACCTTTCCCAGAACTTCCCTTTTATCGATCTGACCGATTTCCGGATTACGGCTATCCTTCGATTCGTTGCGGTTATCGCCCATAACGAAAATGCAGTTTTTTTCTACAGTCAGAGGGAATGTGATGCCCTCAAACAGATTCGTAGGTGTCAGGGTGTAGGGCTCGTCCAGCACAACACCGTCAACACTTACTGTACCGGCCTCAAAATCGATATCGACCGTCTGCCCTTCTGTGGCAATCACCCGCTTAATAATCGGCTCGCCGGCTTTAAAATCGTCTTTGCTGGCTACAACAACATCACCCTGCTTCGGCTGGGTGTAGAACATATTGCTCAAAAGCAACAGATAGTCCCCGTCAATCAAGGTCAGCTTCATAGATGGACCGGATACTACAACAATCCTGAACAGCAGCACAAATACAAGCAAGATAGCTGCCAGCAAATGCACCAGGTCGCGCAGATAGGACACAATATTCTTTTCAAACCCATTGTAAGAAGCACCCTGATTTTGCTGCACTTCCTGCTTGTTTTCTTCCATTGCGCATAATCTCCTTATAAAATTCAGTACTTTTAGCCTATTATATATGATTTTGCGCAATAAAAAAAGAGGGTAACCCCTCTTTTTTTATTGAATTTTCTGTTAGACCTGCTCCTTGATCTTGGCAGCCTTGCCAAAACGGCCACGCAGATAGTACAGCTTTGCAC
>JAZRGQ010000176.1:0-4647 GCA_045644405.1 Faecousia sp. | reverse complement strand
GGCGCTTTTACCGGAGCCTGCTTCACCGATGATGCCGATGAGCTTATCGTTGGGATTCAGGTACAGCTGGGCGATTTGCATACCCAGTACATACATACGCTGATGTCCGCGGGGGGCATAATAGCTGCTTAAAATATGGGTCGCTTTACGGTCTAGCATAACGAATCCTCCTTGTATAGGTAGCAAAATGTGGTGTCAGGAACAAGCGCGCGAACAGAGTCTTTCTGTCCTGCCTCCAGCAGAGCGCGGACGGCGCTGGCACTGACCGGATTATCGCCGACTGTCAGGCGGGGTATCTGGTGCAGCGTGATGCCCCGAGGTGGCAAATGCTGCTGCAAAGCCTGATTGTAAAGGTTGGTCATAGGGGAGAGGGGCTCTTCGCCCACAAAGCGGTCAGTAATGCCGAATTTCGGCGCGAAGTATTTGGAAAAAATTTCGATGTCCAGCAAACACTGCACCTGCTCTGCCTGCTCCCGCTGGGGCAGGAAGTAGGTGGGGAAGGTTGCAGAGGAAATCAAATAAGGACCGGTGGGCAAAACAGACACGTTAGGAATGTCTTTGGTGCCTTGCTCCACAAGCGCCAGCCGGTCGGCAGCGGAGAACTGACTTTTGTCCTCGGAAAGGACAAAAACATACAGCCAGTCGCAAGCGCGGGCGGCAGTTTCAATCAGATACCGGTGTCCCAGAGTAAAGGGGTTGCAGTTCATAACCGCCGCGCCGATTTTGCCGGAGGTGGCTGTGGTGGGCAGAGACTGCAGAAAACTGCGAATTCCGTCGGGCTTGTCCTCCATCAGCAAAACCTGCTGGGTTTGCGCCACAGGATAGAAAAATAACGAGGAAAACTGCAGCAGATTTTTTGGCTTGGTGTACAAAAATAGGTGGGTATAGCCGGCGGCAAAAGCGTCCTGCCGCAGATGGGTCAGCAGCGTGGCGGTTAACCCCTCGCCCTGACGGTCTTCGTCTACGGCAATGCACTTGAGAATGTTCTCCTGACGGGAGCCGGTGGCAATCAGCTGCTCGCCCTCCCAGATAAGCACAGTGCTCTGGACTTGGTGGTCCGGTTGCAGCCCGGCCTTATTCAAAAATTCGACCCATTGGGACTGCTTGCGTCCCTGCAGTCGGGTACAAAGTTCAATGTCCATAGCGACTCCTTTTTTGACGTTTTTTTCATTATACTACATCTTGCGTAAAATGGAAAGTTTTTTAAAAAAAGAATTGAAAAAAATACCATTGTATTATATAATATTAAAAAATTGATATAGCACAATTACAGCAGAACGGAAAGGAGCAAAATTATGGAGCTTATAAAAAGAGCAACTGCCGGTACGATGGAATCCAGCGATGCTTATGTGGAGCTGGAGCCTGCGGCGCAGGGTCTGGAAATCCAGCTGGAATCTGTGGTACAGCAGCAGTTTGGTGAGGCTATCCGTCAGGTGGTCTGCCAGGTGCTGGAGGAGCAGGGCGTTGAAAATGCAAAGGTACACGTGGTAGACAGAGGCGCGCTGGAATGTGTGCTGCGCGCCAGAGTGGAAACTGCGATTTTGCGCGGAAAGGGGGAGGCGTAATGCGTCGTTCTATGTTGTTTTTGCCGGGCAATAACCCCAATATGCTGATTAATGGTAATTGCCTTGGCGCAGATGCGGTGATTTTTGATTTGGAGGACGCGGTTTCTCCTGCAGAAAAGGACGCCGCCCGTATTCTTGTGCGCAATACTATGCGGTACGTGGATTTCCACGGCTGCCAGCAGATTGTCAGAATCAATTCTGTGGATACCCCCTACTGGAAACAGGATTTAGATGCAATTCTGCCCTATAAGCCGGCGCTGATACTGCTGCCGAAGGCAGGCTGCGCCCGGGACGTGCAGGAAGTGGACAGCTATATGACCCAGGTCGAAAAAACTCTGGGTATGGAGCAAAACACGGTAGGTCTGATGCCTCTGATTGAAACTGCGCTGGGCGTTGAGAATGCATTCGCGATTGCTACCAGCAGCAAGCGGGTAGAGGCGCTGTTCTTAGGCGCTGAGGATTTGACAGCGGATTTGCAGTGCCAGCGTACAAAAGAGGGCAGAGAGATTGAGTATGCCCGCACCCGTCTGGTGGTAGCTGCCAGAGCAGCGGGAATCGCGGTATATGATACGCCCTTTACAGATGTCAATGACGATGAGGGTATCGTTACCGATGCCAAGGTGGCAAAGGCGCTGGGCTTCTCCGGCAAGGCAGCAATTTCTCCCCGCCACGTAGAAGCAATCAATCAGGTGTTCAGCCCCACAGAAAAGGAAATCGACTATGCCTACGCAGTGATTGAAGCAATCGAAACCGCAAAGGCACAGGGCAAGGGCGCAATCTCTCTGTACGGAAAGATGATTGATGCCCCCATTGTGGCAAGAGCACAGCAGACCATTGCTATGGCAGAAGAGCTGGGTCTGGGAAGGGAGTGTAACCTATGAATAAGCTGGTAAACTCTATCCGTGAGGCGATTGCGCTGTCCGGACTGCGGGACGGTATGACCGTATCGTTCCATCACCATCTGCGCAACGGCGACTTTGTGCTGAATATGGTAATGCAGGCAATTGCCGACCAGGGTATCAAGGATATTAATATTAACGCAAGCTCTATTTTCGATGTACACGCGCCTGTGCTGGAGCATATCCGCTCCGGTGTGGTTACGGGCCTTGCGGCGGATTACATTGCCGCGCCCGTAGGTCGGGCAATCAGTCAGGGCATTCTCCAAAAGCCGGTGCAGTTCCGCACCCACGGCGGCCGTCCCAGCGATATCAGTCTAGGCAGATCCCCGATTGATGTGGCATTTATTGCTGCGCCCACAGCAGACCCTATGGGCAACTGCTCCGGTAAATACGGCAAATCCGCCTGCGGCAGTCTGGGCTATGCCTATGCCGATGCGATGTACGCCAAAAAGGTTGTGGTAATTACCGACAATCTGGTGGAGTACCCGCTGCAGGACTTCTCTATTTCCGAAGACTACGTTGACTACGTGGTAACGGTAGATGCCATTGGCGACCCCAAGGGCATTGTATCCGGCACAACCCGCATTACCCGCGATCCTGTGGGTCTTGTGATGGCTAACCACGCGGCAAAGGTAATTGAAGCCAGCGGCTTGTTAAAGGACGGCTTCTCTTTCCAGACAGGCGCCGGCGGCGCATCTCTGGCAGCGGCAAAGTTTTTGAAGGACATTATGCTCCAAAAGCAGATTCAGGGCAGCTTCGGTCTGGGCGGCATTACCGGCTATATGGTGGATATGCTGCGGGAGGGCTGTTTCAAGCAGCTGCTGGACGTGCAGTGCTTTGACCTGACCGCTGTGGAATCGCTGCGTAATGATCCGCGGCATCAGGAAATTTCCGCAATGCAGTACGCCAGCCCCAGCAGTCGCAGCGCTGTAGTGGACAGCCTGGACGTGGTAATTCTGGGCGCTACGGAAATCGATACCGACTTTAATGTAAACGTACATACAGATTCCAACGGCTATATTATGGGTGGTTCCGGCGGACACAGCGATACAGCAGCCGGCGCAAAGCTGAGTATGATTATCGCGCCTATGTTCCGCGCCCGTCTGCCCATTGTTACAGACCACGTAACCTGCATTTCCACCCCCGGCAAGGACATTGACGTGCTGGTAACACAGGGCGGTATTGCAGTTAATCCCAAGAATACCGAGCTGCGCGGCAAGCTGCTCTCTGCCGGACTGCCGGTTATCGATATCCACGAATTGAAGGAAAAGACAGAGAAAATCACCGGCAAGCCCCAGAAGGTGGCAAAGGGCAACCGGGTGGTGGCAGATGTAATCAGCCGCACCGGTGAGATTCAGGATCAAATTTATAACGTAGAGTAAGGGGTGTAAACAATGAGGGAAATTTCAGCGCAGATCATTACCGAAACAGTCAAGCGGCTGTGCGTGGAGGCAAACTGCCATCTGCCGGGCGATATGAAAGCCTGTATTGAAACCTGTTATCAGCAGGAGGATTGGCCGCAGGCGAAGGAAATTCTGGAGCGTATTATGGAAAACTACCAGATTGCCGACGGCAAAGAGCGCCCTATTTGTCAGGACACCGGCGTAGCCTGTGTGTTTTTGCGTATCGGACAGGAAGTGCATATTGCCGGCGACATTGCGCAGGCTGTGAATGAGGGCGTCCGCCAGGGCTACACCGAAGGGTACCTGCGCAAGAGTGTGGTGCGGGATCCGCTGGACCGGGTGAACACCGGCGACAATACGCCTGCAATGCTGTATTACGAGCTGGTACCCGGCGATAAAGTGGAGATTACTGTTGCGCCTAAGGGCTTTGGCAGTGAGAATATGAGCCAGATTAAAATGCTGCGTCCTTCCGACGGTCTGGAGGGCGTAAAGGAATTTGTGAAAAAGGTAGTAGAGGACGCCGGTCCTAACCCCTGCCCGCCGATTGTGGTGGGCGTGGGCATTGGCGGCACCTTCGATAAGGCTGCCTACCTTGCCAAGAAGGCACTGATGCGTTCTGTGGATCAGCGGAACGAAAAGCCCTTCTATGCACAGCTTGAGCAGGAGCTTCTGGAGCAGATCAATGCCCTCGGCATCGGACCCCAGGGCTTTGGCGGCAAGACCACAGCCCTGGCTGTAAATATTGAGGAGTATCCCACCCACATTGCGGGCCTGCCCGTG
>JAZRGQ010000175.1:0-9598 GCA_045644405.1 Faecousia sp. | reverse complement strand
GTAGCCGCGCCGTCGGCAAGGAGAGCGCCGGGTACCGCAAACCGGAGAGCAGCTTCCAAAAATCAGACGGCATCTTTTTGAACAGGCAGTTGTATTTTCCAAAACAGTATGATAACATATTTATGTAAATTGGCTATGCGTTTTTCGCGCGTAGCGACCGCTATGTACTTTTTAATTTTACAGAAAGAAGGAACCGACAATGAAAAAGACAATCTCCCTGCTCTTGGCACTGGTGATGTGCCTGTCCCTGTGTGCTTGTGGTAGTAATGAAGACTCCAAAGACACCAAAGCAGTAGTCAAGAATCTTAACGGAGAGACCGAACACTTATCCGCCAAAGACCTCATATCCGTTTATGAAGAAAACGAAGCAAAGTTTAAGGCAAACTATCACTTTGTAGATGCGACAATCGTTGGAACGGTGGAGAATGTCAGTACGGAATGGGATTTGAATCCTAACAAAAGAGAAGAAGGTTATATAATTACGCTGGCAGAAGGTTGGGTAATTGGTGTTATGGCTGACGACCACGAGGAAGTAATTAACTTATCAAAAGGTGATAAGATTAAGGTGTCTTCAAGAATCCAATATTGTACTAGCACTTATGTGTATATGAAATATACCGAGGGGCAAATAGATGGAAGCGCACTTGATTTATCAAAAATCGAATTAGAGTAAGACAGGGGAGCCAATCACGGCTCCCTGTTCCTTTTAGCCTTCCAACAGTGCTATGTATTTGTAGGCGGTGGTGCGGCTGATGTCGTACACTCTTGCCAATTCGCTGATGTTCAGCTGCCCGATGTTTATTGACTAATTTGGGCGTATGTGATAACATTTAGTAGAAGGCTATGCGTTTTCGGCGCGTAGCGACCGCTACGTACTTTTTAATTTTACAGAAAGAAGGAACGCAAATGAAAAAGGTAATCTCCCTGATTTTGGCACTTGTACTGTGCCTGTCCCTGTGTGCCTGCGGCGGCAACGGAACAAGCAACAATACTATGAGCAAAGAAGATATGTTGGCTGCTGCTGAGGTTGTAACACCTTCGCAAATCACACAGGATACCAACAGTAACATTGCTAAAGCAAAACAACTATACTGCGGAAAAGTGCTTGAAGTGACAGGTAGGGTGGCTTCCGTCAAAGAAAATTACGTTGAGGTGGGAGTAGATTCAAAGGCAAACGGAACAGTAATTGATGTCTACCTGCCGATTGAAGAATTGGTTTTGTTGGCAAGCGGTCAGAAGATTACAATTGTAGGAAAAACAAACGAAGAATTTAACGAAATTACCTCTTCCGATGTGATGGGTTTTGAATGGGTAAAAAAGCATTTTGTAATGCCGGCAGCTTATTTGGTTGAGGATACCTTTGAGGTTTCGGGCAAATTGTTTGGAAAGAACCAAAGCTATGCCCCCGCCTATAATTTTGATGATGGAACCTCGCTGACAAAACTTTTGTATTTTGCGGAAGGAGTTGACGCAAGCGCAATCGGCGCTGACGCTACCTTCACAGTCAAGGGAAAGATTTTTCTTGACAGCATCGACGATACTGATTTTGTAATCCGTGATGCAATCATCGTAGAATAATGAAGCGTGAAGACAGGGAGCCAATTACGGCTCCCTGTTTTAGCTTTCCAAAAGGCTCTTGTATTTGTAGGCAGTGGTGCGGCTGATTTTTTGTTGAAAAATATGCAAGGCTTGCTATAATAGGCATATAACACGCAGGAGGTTATGGATATGGTATTACTTGCGATGGTTTTTGGCTGTCTGGCAATTATAACTGCGGTTTGCAATCTTATTCTAAGCATTAAGGGAAAGCAAACGGACATTCTCCGGTTTATAAGCATTTCCTTTACCGCCCTGACTGTTTGCGCGTTTTACAGCGTAGACGCCCAATTTGTCGCCAAAGAGGACTGGTCTGCCTTGATGGACGTGGTACCCTCACTTTCCCGGCTGTGCCGGATTGGAACGGTGTGCGCGGTGGCGCTAAACGGCTGTACATTCTTTTTTAAGAAGAAGGACTGACACTATAAAAATAAAGCCATTCCCAATCTGCTTTGGCAGGTTTGGAATGGCTTTTTTGTTTACTTTTTCTTATTCAGCAGCTGGGAGTAGCCGGTGCCGTACTGGACGCAGCGGGAGACGCGGCTTAGTGTGGCAGAGGAGATGTCTGCCTGGGCAATCACCTGATTGTAGGTTTTGCCCTCCAGCAGCAATTTGGCTGCATAAACCCGTTCTGCCATTTTTTCCAGCTCTTTATTGGTGCACAAATCCTCAAACAGCGCCCGGCATTGCTCGGTGGTTTCCAGACTGGTAATCAGCTGAAACAGCGCGCTGATTTTCTCCTTTTGATGCTCCATACATCTGTTCCTTTCCTTAGAAACTATCCTGTGCGCCGTGGAGGAATGCCCGTGTCAGCGGACTCTGGGGATTGTCGAACACCTGCTCAGGCGTTCCCATTTCCTCAATTTTTCCGTTTGCCATATAGATAACCACATCGGCTACGCTTCTGGCAAACTCCATTTCGTGGGTAACTACAATCATTGTGCTGTCTTCACCCTTTAGCCCGCGGATAACCCGCAGCACTTCACCGGTCAGCTCCGGGTCAAGGGCGGAGGTGGGCTCATCGAAGCACAGCACCTGCGGGTGCAGCGCCAAAGCTCTGGCAATCGCCACACGCTGCTGCTGACCACCGGAGAGCTGGTAGGGGTAGCTGTCCAGCTTTTCGGACAAGCCGACCCGATCCAGAAGGTCTTTGGCGGTTTTGAGCATTTGCTCCTGCTTGTCCTGCTTTAAAAGCTTGGGCGCCAGCATCACGTTACCCAGAACGGTATACTGGGGAAACAGATTGAAATTCTGAAATACCAGACCAAAGTGGAGACGGTTCATTCGGACTTGCTCGTCTGTCAGCTTTTGACCCAGATTGAGCAGAGGCTTGCCATTGACGCAAATTTCACCGTCGTCCGGTGTTTCCAGGAAATTCAGACACCGCAGCAGGGTGGTCTTACCGCTGCCGGAGGAGCCGATAATCGCCAGCACCTGTCCCTTCTCCAGAGAAAAGCTGACGCCTTTGAGCACACTGTTACTGCCAAAGCTCTTTTTTAAGTTGTTTACTTCCAATATCGGCATAGGCTTATCCTCTGAAATAGTTTAGTTTCTTTTCCAGCTTGCCAAAAAGAACAGTCAGCAAGCCGTTGAAAATCAGGTAGAATGCACCGGTATAGAACAGAGGCCAGATTAAGCCCTTCTTGATGAAGGCTTCGCCTGCCCAGATGATTTCATAAACGCTGATGATACGCGCCAGCGCAGTATCCTTGACCAGTGTGATGATTTCGTTGCTCATAGAAGGCACAATCCGCTTGACTACCTGCAGCAGCACCACTTTGAAAAAGATTTGGCCTTTGGTCATACCCAGGACCTGTCCTGCCTCGTACTGTCCCTGGGGAATCGATTCAATACCGCCGCGGTAGATTTCGGAGAAATAGCAGGCGTAATTGATGGAAAACGCCAGCAAAGTGGCGCCGAAACGGGACATAGACGGCAGACCGAATATCAAACCCGGGCCGTAAAACACAATCATCAGCTGGAGCATCAGCGGTGTTCCGCGAATAATCCAGACAAAGCCGCGGGTCAGCCATTGCAGGGGTCTGAATTTGCTCATCGAGCCAAAACAGACTACAAGACCCAGCGGTATAGATACCACTAGGGTCCAGAAAAAAACTTTTAAGGTTTCGCCAAAGCCTTCCAGCAGCTGCAGCGTAACAGGGATAAACATATCGGTTACCTCTCTTGGGTGGAATAGGGGCTAACGCTTGGGAAGGGAGGGCAAAAGCCCTCCCTTAGTTTTTTAATTAACCTGCCAGAGTCAGAGAATACTTCTCAGCCAGCTGCTGCAGTGTGCCATCGGCAACCAGCTTTTCCATAAATGCGTTGAAGGTAGCAGTGAGGTCGGAATCCTTACGGAAGGAAACACCGTACTCTTCGCTGGTCAGGCTGATGCCTGCTGCCAGGTTGGCGTAGTTGGTGCCTTCGCCAGTCATGGCATTTGCCATAGTGATATCGATAACACAGGCATCGGAGGTGCCGGCTGCAACTTCCATCAAAGCGGCTGCCTGATCCTGAACGGCTACGATGTCCTCAATGCCGGCGTCGGTTGCGGCAGTCTGTCCGGCGGAGCCGTTCTCAACAGCAACAGTCAGGTCCTTCAGGCTTGCTGCGTCGGTATATTCGGCAACCTTCTCAGCCTTCATAACAACAACCTGTGCGTTTACAACGTAGGGATTGGAAACGCTGGAGTTGGTCTGTGCTTCTTCGGTGATGGTCATACCGTTCCAGACGGCGTCAATGTTCTTGGTTTCCAGCTCGTAGAACTTCTTGCCCCAGTCAGCCAGTACGAAGAACTCGCACTCAACACCCAGTTCCTCGGCAAACAGCTGTGCGAACTCAGCATCAAAACCGGTCCATTCGCCGTTCTCGTCCATAAAGTCCATAGGCTCGTAATCGGTAATACCAACAACGATCTTGCCATTTTCCTTAATGTATGCCATATCGGAAGCGGCGTTGGCTTCGCCGTCAGTAGCGGCGCTGGTTGCAGCGGCGCCAGTTTCGTTGGTGTCGCCGGTAGCAGCGTTTGCATCGTCATTCAGATTGCCGGCGGCGGGAGCACAGGCAGCAAAGCAGGTCATAACCAGCAGAGCAGCCAACATCATTGCAATAAACTTTTTCATAATCATTTTCCTTTCTTTCCTTGCGGGTTGTTTTGTTGATGTCTGCATTATACTTTAGCGAACTAAAGTTGTAAAGTGTTTTTTGCAAGATTTTTACAATTTTGGCACTATGCATAATTGACAGGCACAATTTACCACTTTAGTTTGGTAAAGTGGCATAGAAAACAGGAAACAGACGGTTGACCACCGGAGATTTTTTGCTATAATAATAGAAAATGCGCTGCCCGGTGGCGGGCAGAAAGGAGATTTTAATGAAAAAATATATTTGCATTTTGCTGGCTGCGGTCTTACTGCTGTCCGGCTGTAGCATTGTAAAAAATCCGGAGGCTACCAAAACCATTGACCAGCCGCAGGAAAAGGATTTGGTTGGCCAGTGGGAGGCGAAAATCAACATTTCCGAATTTGTGTTTTCTAATTTGGAGGGCTTTGAGGATTTGGGACTGAATCTGCTGTTGGATAATATTTCCATTCCGATGCAGGCAACCTTCCGTGATGACGGTACTTACATTATGAGTGTGGGTAAGGGTGATGTCAAAGAGCATATTCCCGGCATTTTAGATGCTGCCCAGCAGAAGGTAACGGAAATTGTTGGAAGTATGATGTATATGTGGGAGGAAGAGGCGTTCCTCGACGAACCTTCAACAGACGATATTATTATCGGTGATGGGGAGCTGATTGAGGATACCCCTGAGGAAAGCGCTACCCAGAATACCCAGCAGACTGAGCCGACTCAGCCGCCCCAAACAACCGTCGCCTCCACAGCGCCGCTGACGGTAGACGATATTCTGCAGATGGGCGGTACCAGTATGGAGGAAATCCGCGAACAGATTACAGCGCAGCTTTCCAGTGATGATATGTTCAGTAAAATTAAGGAAGCGCTGACGATGGAAGGCAAGTACCTTCTGAAAGACGGAGACCTTTATATGACCGACGGGTTGGAAGTGGAAATCGATCCTGAGATGTATACCAGTATTACAGTAACGCCTACCACACTGACCTTGTACGGCGGTCTTCCTCAGCGGGGAGATTTACAATTATATATTGAATTGCCGCTGGTACTTGAAAAGGTAAAATGAATATAAACAGGAATTGCCCTGCCGAATTGGCGGGGCAATTTTTTGTATAATATTATGAAAAACAGTTGACAGACCGGAAATGACGTGGTAGTATATTGAGAAATTGAATCGCTTGATAGAGGCGCGGGTTTTATCAGTACCGCTTCGCAAGGCCAGGCAGCCGCGAAACGGGAAAGGGAAAACCGCCGTAGCAAGGAGAATGCCTGAATTTTCCGCGCTGGGCCGGCAGCGAATATCTGCCGGACTGTCACATTACTTTGTGGAGGGCTATCGAGGCAGGGCGAAAATTTATTTGCTGTTTCTGTCGGATCGCTTTAAGCAAGGCGATCCGATTTTTATTTATGAAAACCGAAAGGAAGAAAAGAAAATGAAGAAGTTAATTGCAATGCTGATGGCAGCGGTAATGCTGCTGAGTCTGGCCGCCTGTGGCGGAAATGCACCGAAGTCCGGTGTGGAAGACGGCGTTTTGACCGTGGGTATGGAATGTGCTTACGCACCTTATAACTGGACGCAGACAGACGATGCCAACGGCGCAGTACCCATCTCCAATGTGGAGGGTGCCTATGCGAACGGTTACGACGTTATGATGGCGAAGAAGCTCTGTGATGCCAACGGCTGGCAGCTGGAGGTTAAGAAACTGGACTGGGATTCTCTGGTACCTGCTGTACAGAACGGTGAAATCGACTGCGCCATTGCCGGTCAGTCTATGACTGCCGAGCGTGATGAGGTTGTGGACTTTGCAGGTCCGTACATTTATGCATCTATCGTTTGCCTGGTCCGTAATGATTCTGCACTGGCGGGCGCTACCGGCATCAGCGAGCTCTCCGGCACCTGCACCTCTCAGAGAGGCACAATCTGGTACGACACCTGCCTGCCCCAGATCGAGGGCGCTGACATCCAGACTGCACAGGATACCGCACCTGCAATGCTGATGGCGGTCAATTCCAAGACTGTTGATTTCGTCTGTACCGATATGCCTACCGCACAGGGCGCTGTGGTCGCTTACCCCGACCTGACAATCCTGAATTTCTCCGGTACAGAAGATGACTTTGAGGTTTCTGACGAGGAAGTAAACATTGGTATCTCTGTCCGGGACGGCAATACCGTGCTGCTGGAGGCTATGAATAAGGTTCTGGATCCTATGAGCGCTGATGATTTCAATGACCTGATGGCACAGGCTGTTGCGATCCAGCCCATCGAGGAGTAATCGTGTGTAATATGCGGAAGCGGCAACGCTTCCGCATATATTAAGGAGAAAGCGAAATGAATGTTTTTGTCAAGCTTGCCCAGGATATTGCAAAGCTGTGGGAAAAGTATGCAGGGCTATACTTAAACGGTGTATGGAATACAATTTCTCTGGCTGTGTTATGTACGGCAGTTGGCTGCATTATCGGCTTGTTCTGCGGCGTGCTCAACACCATACCCTATTCTAAAAATGATAACATTTTTAAGCGCTTTATTTTGCGCACGATCCGGATTATCAACCAGATCTATGTGGAAGTGTTCCGGGGTACGCCTATGATCCTGCAGGCTGTGGTTATTTACTACGGATTGCCGTATTTTACCAATTACGCTCTGCAGTTTACCAATGTTTGGCTTTGCGCCTTTATCGTTGTTTCGATTAATACCGGCGCGTATATGGCAGAGTCTGTCCGCGGCGGTATCATCTCCATTGATCCCGGTCAGACAGAGGGCGCGAAAGCAATCGGTATGACCCACTGGCAGACGATGCTTCACGTAATCCTCCCCCAGGCACTGCGCAATATCCTGCCCCAGATCGGCAACAACCTGATCATTAATATAAAGGACACTTCGGTTATGAGCATCATTGGCTTCTCCGAGTTCTTTGATATTCATAAAAGCGTGGTTGGTACCACTTACAAGTACTTCCCCTCCGCAGCAATCGAGATGGTGGGCTATCTCTCTATGACCCTGATCGCGTCCTTCCTGCTGCGTATGTGGGAGAAGAAGATGGACGGCGCAGGCAGCTATAAGCTGGTAGAGGTGGACAGCCTGACTATGACAGCCGGTACATATAGCCACCCGGATAAGCATAAAGCCTTCCAGGAGCGCAGTAAAGAATACGGGGAGGAAAATTGATATGGCAGATCAGATTTTGCAGATCAACCACCTGTCCAAGGCATTTGGCAAAAATGTGGTCTTAAGAGATATTGATTTTTCTGTCAGCAAGGGAGATGTGATCTCCATTATCGGCGCTTCCGGCTCCGGTAAGTCTACACTTTTGCGGTGCATTAATTTGCTGGAGACACCTACCTCCGGTCAGATTTGCTACCGGGAGCAAAATGTGCTGAACGGAAGCATAAAGCCACACGAATATCGGGCTCACGTGGGTATGGTGTTCCAGTCCTTTAACCTGTTTAACAATATGACGGTACTGGAAAACTGTATCGTCGGACAGATGAAGGTGCTCAAACGCAGCAGGGAAGAGGCAAAGCAAATTGCGATGGATTACCTGCAAAAAGTTGGAATGGCGCCCTACATTAACGCAAAGCCCCGCCAGATTTCCGGCGGTCAGAAGCAGCGTGTTGCCATCGCCAGAGCGTTGGCAATGAATCCGGAGGTTTTGCTTTTCGATGAGCCTACCTCTGCGCTGGACCCGGAAATGGTGGGAGAAGTGCTGGAGGTTATGCACCAGCTGGCGCAGGAAGGTATGACGATGCTGGTCGTAACTCACGAAATGGCATTTGCCAGCGATGTAAGCAACCGTGTGGTTTATATGAATGAGGGCGTTATCTGCGAGCAGGGTACGCCGGAGGAAGTGTTTGGAAATCCACAAAAACAGGAGACAAAGGATTTTCTGGCGCGTTTCAGAAATGCATAAAAAAAGGGTGTTGCAAATTTGCAACACCCTCTTTTTTATGTTTTTTACTTAGGCGCTCTGATTCTGTTGAGCTTTTTGTTCAGCGCCAGCAGCTCTTCCTTTGTGAAGGATACGTTCATCATACCCATCATAGAGGTCAGCCGCAGCAGGGTGAAGCCACCCATCATTTGCATCATACTGTCGGTCATCTCAAAGCCGGCTGCGCCCTTCTTGCCGTCGCCGCTGGACATAGCCTTCTTAATCTTGCCGAACATACCTGCCAGCACCAGCTTGCCGCGGAAGGTCGCCATAATCTCGCTCATCTTGGAGTTGATGGACAGCCGTCCTTCCGGCATTTCCACGTCAAACCAGTTGAGAACAGCGCCCTTTTCCCTCAGGCGGTACTCTTCGTTGAAGGTATCAACCTTGCGAATGGTGCTCTCGTCCTTGCACTCGCCTGCAACAGCGACCAGAGTGGTTTCGCCCACATTGGGAACGTCGAAGTAGAAGAAGGGCAGACCGTTGTGCTTCTGCACACCCAGAGAAGTGCCGTTGGCAAACAGCTCGACGGATTCGCAGTTGGAGTAGACGGTAACCTTTGTTACGTCCTCTACACGGTCAACGTAGCGCTTGCCGCACAGGTGTACCATAGGCTCCTTGGTCAGCCAAGCCTTGTAGGCATAGAAGGAATCCTTTTTGTACTTACGGTCGAAGGTCATCAGACCCTTGTGGTTCTGACCGTTTTCGCCACCCTCGGCTCTGGCGTCTGCGCCAAAGTCGAACATATTCCATACGTGAGTTGCCCACAGGTAGGGACGCTCGTTGATGGCCTTAATCAGCTCCTCGTGGTAGTATGCCTGATACTCCTCGGTGTAGTCGCCCTGGGAGGGGGTGGAGGTGTGCCAGTTCAATGCCTCACAGCCGTATTCGGAAATGCCGATGGGCAGCTGGGGGTGCATTGCGTGGAACTTATCAAACCAGGG
>JAZRGQ010000174.1:0-4153 GCA_045644405.1 Faecousia sp. | reverse complement strand
CTCTCTTACAGGCAGCCGTTCTGCCGTAAGCTTAAAACTTCCGCTCCCAGAAGCGGGGCTTGCGAGGTTTCGGGGGTGTAGGGTCTGTAAACTGTTCCTGTAAACGGCTGCGGCAGGCCTCCATCTCCGCTGCTGCTTCCTGCACAGCATAGGGACAGGCATCTTCCGGCGCCATCGTATGTAACACAGCCTCGGCATAGGCGCCGCAGCTTTCATAACCGCACTGCCCGCAGTTTTTGCCCGGCAGCAAAGCGGCAATTTCCTCAATATAAGACTTATGTGTCTTTTCATAATACCGGGAGGCTACACCGGCTATCAGCAGGCTGTTCAGCCAGCCAATGAGCAACGCGCCGCCGGCAATCACCAGAACAAACAGGATTATATAGGTCCACGGATTATCCCACATTCTTTTTCTATCCTCCACGGTCTGCGCGCAACTACCCATCATCGCAGTATTATTGACTGTATTATAATACCATATATAAGAAAAATTGCAAGATGGAAATTTCTCCAAAATGCATTTATTTTCTTTGTGCAAAGGGAAAATTCCCGCCTGCCAAGATTATATATTTTCCATAAAATATATGCCTTTCTGCTGCCAGAATTGTACACCTTTTCAAAGAAAGCTTTTTGCAAAAGAAAACGCCCTTGCACAGCAAGCGCGTTTTCTGTCTAAAATATTTTGACGGTTTGGGCATCTCACAATCCACCAGAGGGCTGGAGATGCACAAAGACAAGCAAATCGAAGGCGTCGGCGTACATAGGTACGTCAGTCCTACGATTTGCGCAGTAAGTCAAAACTCTTGCAAAGCAAACCTTTGCACTTTGTTAAACCAGAAAATTTTGTTCTCTTTATGCGCCAAAGAAACCGCACAAGCCAAAACGGCAGATTAGTTTTGACGGTTTGGGCATCTCACGCCCTCTCATTCTCTGATATTAAGTCGGCAAGTGTTATGCCCTCGAAGAAATTATCAATCATACCGTCCAGCTTTTCCCACATAGGCTTGGTCTGGCAGCAGGTAGCTCTTGCGCACGCCGCAGGTCCCTGGGTTGTGCAGGACACCGCCGCCAGAGAGCCCTCGGTCAGCTTCAAAATGCTGCCCACCGTATACTCCTCCGGCTTCCGGTTTAACCGGTAGCCGCCACCCTTGCCGTGGACCGCGTCCACATAGCCGGCTTTACTCAGAGTTGCCATAATCGCTTCCAGATATTTCTGGCTAATGCCTTCTTCTTCCGCGATTTCCTTCAAAGGGATATAGGTATTTTTTCCGTGGAGGGCAAAATGCACCATCACCCGCAGGGCGTACCGCCCTTTTGTCGATACAATCATAGCTTAACCGTGGCAGTGTCCGCAGTTCTCGCAGTCGGGGAACTGGGTTTTGTCATAGGTAATGCCGTTGCGGTCGTAGTAATCCTTCAGCGCCGCCTTGATGGCCTCCTCTGCCAGCACAGAGCAGTGCAGCTTATGGACAGGCAGACCGTCCAGCGCTTCGGCGACCGCCTTATTGGTCAGCGTCATCGCCTCGCTGATGGGCTTTCCCTTAATCATCTCCGTTGCCATAGAGGAAGACGCGATGGCGCTGCCGCAGCCAAAGGTTTCGAACTTTACGTCAACGATAATGTCGTTTTCGATTTTCAGGTAAATCTTCATAATATCGCCGCACTTGGCGTTGCCCACCTGACCTACGCCGTCGGCGTCCTCAATGCAGCCTACATTGCGCGGGTGGGTGAAGTGGTCCATTACAATTTCACTGTATAAAGCCATAGTCTTTCTCCTAATATTAAAGAATATATTCCCGCAGACCTGTTTGCAGGTCGCGCCAAACCGGACTCATATTCCGCAGAGTCTGCACCACGCGGGGCACTACCTGCAAAATATGGTCGATTTCTTCTTCTGTGTTTTCGTGGCTCAGCGACAGCCGCAGAGAGCCGTGGGCCACATCGTGTACCCGTCCGATTGCCAGCAGTACGTGGCTGGGGTCCAGAGAGCCGGAAGTGCAGGCAGAGCCGGAGGAGGCGCAAATTCCCTCCATATCCAACAGCAGCAGCAAACTCTCGCCCTCAATGCCCTCAAAGCAGAAGCTGACATTTCCCGGCAGCCGGTTCACAGGGTCGCCGTTGAGGGCGCTGTGGGGGATTTGGGAAAGTCCTGCAATCAGCTTGTCCCGCAAGGCAATCACCTTTTCATTGTTTTCCTGCCGATGGGCGCAGGCATCTTCCAGCGCCGCCGCCAATCCGCAAATTGCCGGCAGATTCTCTGTGCCTGCCCGCTTATTCCATTCCTGAGCGCCGCCCTCAATCAAATTTGCCAGCGGAATACCCCGGCGGGCATACAGCACGCCCACGCCTTTGGGGCCGTGGAATTTGTGGGCAGACAGGCTGAGCATATCGATATTCTGCGCATACACATCAATTTCCAGATGTCCTGCCGCCTGCACCGCGTCTGTATGGAAAGGAACGCCCGCCGCCTTGCACACAGCGCCGATTACTGCCACAGGCAGAACAGAGCCGATTTCATTGTTGGCGTACATACAGGTTACAAGGCAGGTATCCTGCCGGATTGCCTCGCGCACCTGTTGGGCGGTTATATTGTGTCCCTGAGATACGTCCAGCAGTGTAATTTCAAACCCCTCTTTTTCCAGTTTTTTCAGGGTGTGCAGCACTGCGTGATGCTCAAAAGCTGTGGAAATAATGTGCTTTTTTCCTTTTTTTGCGCCGTAAATGGCAGCTGACAAAATTGCCTGATTGTCCGCTTCGCTGCCGCCGGACGTAAAGTAAATTTCTCTGGGCTTACAACCTAAGCAAGCCGCCACCCGTTCTCTGGCGTCTTCCAGCAGCTCCTTTGCCGCCTGACCGGCAGAGTGCAGGCTGGACGGGTTTGCATATACATTTTCAAAGCAAGGCAGCATCGCCGCAAGAGCGTGAGCGCTCGTTTTGGTAGTAGCCGCATTATCTGCATATACTTGCATTTATTATTCCTCCAAACATATAAACCTACTAGCTTTGTAGGTAATATAGCACTGTTTATGTCTTCTGTCAATGGCTAAATTCCTTATTTTTACATTTTCTTTTGCTTTGTCGGTCTTCTTTATAAATTTCTTCCTGTCTTTCCGCTCATACCCTGTTTTTTCGTCTTTTGCATCGGTTACATTTCAGCTGCAGAGGAATATTAACTAGGCAGACGAAATGGAGGACTGAATATGAAAAAAATTACAACGCGCATCGGGTCGCTGGTGCTTATATTATTTTTATTGTGTCAAAGTGTAAGCGCGGCGCAAATGCTTGTGCCGGTGGGTCGGATTGTAGGCTTATCCCTGCAGGATAACACCGTAACCGTAGCCTCCTTTGACCACACACTGGGCGATGGGGCAAAAAACGCCGGCTTGCAGGTCGGAGACCAAATCACCGGCATTAACGGCAAACCCATTCATTGCGCCCAGGACATTCGCGACGCACTCAATCACTGCGCCGAAACCACTGTTCAGCTGCGCCTTCTGCGAAAAGGCAAAGCCAAAACCGTAACCGTAAATCCCAAAATCACCGCTCAGGGTCCCCGGCTGGGCGTGTATCTGAAGGAGGGCGTTACCGGTGTGGGCACCGTAACCTTCTATGACCCTCAAACCGGCAATTTCGGCGCTCTGGGACACGGCGTCAATGACGCAAACGGACAGCTGTTGACTATGGAACAGGGACAGGTCTGGCAAGCATCTGTCCTGTCTGTGCGTAAAGGCAAAATTGGCGAGCCCGGGCAACTGATGGGTACGCTGGCAGGCGATTCCCCTATCGGCACTTTAAAGAAAAACACCAGCCAGGGCGTATTTGGCTCTGTAAGTGAAAACTGGTCAACCGAGCCCTTGCCTATCGCCGCCACCAGCCAGATTGCCGAAGGACCTGTGGTGATACTGTCCACTGTGCAGGACTGCGCCGTCCAGGAATATTCTGCGGAGATTTTGAAAATTTATCCTCACCCCCAGTCAAGCGGCAGGAATCTGCTGCTGCGAATCACCGACCAGCGTCTGCTGGACACCACCGGCGGCATCGTGCAGGGTATGTCCGGCAGTCCCATTATCCAGGACGGCAAACTGGTTGGCGCCGTTACGCATGTCCTTGTTAACGACCCCACCATCGGCTACGGAATCTTTATTGAAAATAT
>JAZRGQ010000173.1:0-8818 GCA_045644405.1 Faecousia sp. | reverse complement strand
CACATTGATTGGCGTATTTTCCAGCACCGCCGTTGCATTGGGCATTTTTATTGCAACCTTAGGCGGCAATAGCTTCACAAAATACAACACCTACTTAATCGGCGATATTTTATCGGTTACGCCTATGCAGATTGGACTTCTTGCGCTGGTACTGCTGGCAGTTGCGGTTTTCTTTATTCTGTTTGCCAACCGGCTGACCCTTACGCCCATTCATCCCCAACTGGCATCTTCCCGCGCTATGCCTACCGGTCTGCTGCAAACCCTGTTCACCGTACTGATTGCCGTTGTTGTTACCTTATCTATTTCCTGGGTTGGACTTCTGATTCTCAACTCCCTGCTGGTGTTGCCTGCAGCTTCTGCAAGAAACATATCCAGAAATCTTAAGCAATACCATCTTTTCTCGGTGCTTTTTGCACTTTTCGGCGGTATTTGCGGACTGGTGGTTTCCTATTACTGGGGTGCCTCCTCCGGTGCTGCCATTTCGCTGACACTTGCGGTTGTATTTATCATTTCCTTCCTGCTGAGAAAGGTGCGTTCCTGATATGCAAGCTTTCAACATTCAACCCATCGCCCATATGCGCAGCGACTTCCCTGCAAAATTCGGTATTCCCCGCCAAAGCGGGCTGGTGGACTCCCTGCGCTCTACCATTGTAATGGCGCCGGAGTTTCGCAATCCGGAGGCCTTACGGGGACTGGAAAGTTACTCCCATCTGTGGTTGATTTGGCAATTTTCCGAATCTGTGCGGTCGGATTGGTCTGCAACAGTACGTCCGCCCCGTCTTGGGGGCAACACCCGTATGGGTGTGTTTGCCACCCGTTCCCCTTTCCGCCCCAATTCGCTGGGGCTGTCCTGTGTGCGGTTGCTGGAGCTGGAAGTAACACAGGATTCAGGCACAGTAATTCACGTGGCAGGGGCGGATTTAATGGACGGCACGCCCATTTTTGACATTAAGCCCTACATTCCCTATTCCGACGCCCACATTGATGCCAGCGGCGGATTCACAGACACAGCGGACGATTTCCTGCTTAAAGTGGACTTTCCCGAGCATCTGCTGCAGCTACTGCCGGAAGACAAGCAGCAGGCTGCTATTGACTTACTGTCCCACGACCCCAGACCCTCCTATCAAAACAGCGCCGACCGGATATACGGTATGCTGTTTGCAGGATATAATCTGCGATTTACCGTAAATGATAAAACGGCGCAGGTTATAGAAGTAACCGCCGAAAAGAAATAAAAAAACGCCGCAGACATTTGTCTGCGGCGTTTATGATGCTTGCGCAATGAGGGAGAAATTAATAGAACTTTCTCTTATTCTTACGAGCAGCTTCAGACTTCTGCTTACGCTTCAGGCTGGGGCTGACATAATGCTCGCGCTTCTTGTATTCAGCGATAACGCCCTCCTTGGCACAGTAACGCTTAAAACGGCGCAGTGCGCTTTCCAGAGATTCGTTTTCCTTTACGCGAATTTCAGACATTGTTTTCCCTCCCTCCGATGGCATCCGGCTATTTCCAGGATGCGTTCAGGGCCTTATAATCAGGCTTGAATATTATAAGCTGATTTATAAAAATTGTCAAGGGATTTTTCTCTAATTTCAGCTTATTATTCTTTTTTCGCGTGCAAAACCGTTTTTATTTTACAATCAAATTGACCAGCTTGTTTTTCACAACAATGGTTTTTACGATGTTGCCGCCGTTTTTCTCAAGGAAACGGGCGATTTTTTCATCTGCAAGCACATTCTTTATCACTGTATCGTTATCCAGGTCGGCTTCCATCTGCACAGTGCCGCGCATCTTGCCGTTGACCTGCACCGCCAGTGTAATTTCTGTGTCCTTGCACTTATCTTCATCATAGGTGGGCCAGCTTTCATAAGCAATTGTATCATTATGACCCAGCACCTGCCAGATTTCCTCGCCTACGTGGGGTGTGATGCAGGAAATCATCTTGATAAAGCCCTCAGCATATGCTCTGGGACAAGTACCGTTTTTGTAAACCTCGTTGACAAATACCATCATCTGGGCAATGGCTGTATTGAAGCCCAGCGCCTCAAAGTCGCTAGTTACCTTCTTGACTGTCTGGTGATAGACTTTTGTCAGCTTGCCGTCATCGGTATCGGTGATGTTTGCAGGCTCTGTGAAGAAATTCCACACACGGTTGATAAACTACTTAGCGCGGCCAACTGCAGTTGTGCTCCAGGGCTTGCTGACCTCCAGCGGGCCCATAAACATCTCGTAAAGACGCAGGGTGCCCGCGCCATACTCGCGCACCACATCGCTGGGATTGACAACAAACTCGGGGAAACGCTTGCCCATCTTAATGCCGTTTTCACCCAGAATCATACCCTGATGCACCAGCTTTTTAAAGGGCTCTTTTACAGGAGAAAGACCATTATCGTACAGGAAACGATTCCAGATTCTTGAATAAATCAGATGTCCAACTGCGTGCTCCGGACCGCCGATATACAGGTCGACGGGCATCCAGTGCTCCGCCAGCTTGGGATCGCAGAAAGCCTTGTCATTCTTGGGGTCAATGTAACGCAGGTAGTACCAGGAGGAGCGGGCAGAACCGGGCATTGTGGAGGTCTCACGCAGACCCTTCAGACCGTTTTTATCGTAGTGCTTCCATTCCTCTGCATTTTCCAAAGGCGCTTTGCCGCCCTTACCCTTGTAATCCTCCAGCACAGGCAGCACCAGCGGCAGCTCCTCGTCGGGCAAAAATACGGTTTCGCCGTCATCTGTGTACACGCAGGGAACAGGCTCGCCCCAGTAGCGCTGACGGGCAAAAATCCACTCGCGGAAATGGTAATTATTCTTCCGTCTGGCAACGCCAGCCTTTTCCAGCTTGCTGGTAATCGCTTCCTTGGCTTCCTCTACAGTCAAGCCGGTGAATTCCTCGGAATTAATCAGCTTGCAGCCCTTGCCAAGATAATCCTGCTTTTCAAAGGCGCACTCGGATACGTCCCGACCCTCAATAACCTGAATCATAGGAATCTTGTGGGCAACGGCATACTCAAAGTCCCGCTGGTCGTGGCTGGGAACAGCCATAACTGCGCCGGTACCGTAATTGCCCAGCACGAAGTCGCCGATAAATACCGGAACTTCCTTGCCGTTGACCGGATTGATGGCATAAACACCCTTCAGCGGGCAGCCGGTCTTTGTCTTGCTGGCATCGGTGCGGTCGATTTCGCTCTTGGCTGCGGCTGCCTTGATGTATGCCTCCACCTCTTCCCGATTCTCGACGCGGTCCATAAGCGACTGCACGATTTTTCCGTCGGGCGCCAGCACCATAAAGGTAATACCGTAGATCGTTTCAATACAGGTAGTGTAGATAGAGAATTCACCGCCGCCAACCAGCTTGAAGTCAACCTCTACACCTGTGGACTTACCAATCCAGTTGCGCTGAATTTCCTTTGTGGATTCGGGCCAGTCGATTTCCTCCAGACCCTCCAGAAGCTTTTCCGCAAAGGCAGGCTGGTCGATAACCCATTGCATCATCATCTTCTTTACAACAGGATAGCCGCCACGTTCAGACTTGCCATCGATAACCTCGTCATTGGCAAGCACAGTACCCAGCTCCTCACACCAGTTGACAGGCATCTCAATCCGCTTGGCATAGCCCGCTTCCCACAGGTTCTTGAAAATCCACTGGGTCCACTTATAAAAGTCAGGGTCGGAGGTGGCAATCACCTTGGACCAGTCATAGTCAAAGCCCAGTTCCTTCAGCTGACCGGAGAAGGTTTTGATATTTTCCTGCGTAAAGCCGTTGGGGTGGTTACCTGTGGAGACTGCATACTGCTCTGCAGGCAGACCAAAGGAATCGTAGCCCATCGGGTGCAGCACAATGAAACCCTGCATTCTCTTCATTCGGGACATAATATCCGTAGCCGTGTAGCCTTCCGGGTGTCCTGCGTGCAGACCTACACCGCTGGGATACGGGAACATATCCAGCACATAATACTTAGGCTTGCTGAAATCCCACACATCTGTGTGGAAGGTGTTATTTTCCTGCCAGTATTTTTGCCATTTGGCTTCTACGGCGCTATGTTCATAATTCATTGGATACGCACCTCTTTCACATCGGGTCTTCGATGATAATATCTTTCAAATCCACCTGCTCCGCATCGGCCCACAGGCGCTCCAGAGAATAGAATTCCCGCGCCTCCTGTGTAAACACGTGGACTACCAGACTGCCGTAGTCCAGCAGCTCCCAGGTGTTGCCGCGGTGTCCTTCACGGCCCAGCAAGGGCTCACCCAGCTGCTCCAGCGTATATTCGGCGTGGTCGCACAGGGTCTTTACGTGGGTGTTGGACGTGCCGGTGCAGATGAGAAAATAATCTGCCAGCGAGGATACGTCGCTGATTCGCAGTAGCTGAATATCCATTCCCTTTTTACTGTCCAGTGCTTTGGTTACTTCATAAGCAACTTCTTTTGCTGTTAACATATCTTTTCCTTCTTTCTGGAAACTAAGATTTCTTATTCAAAAAGGCCAGCGCTTCCTGTGTACGGGGAGAAATCTCGCTGCCTTGTTTTTTTAGCATTTCTAGGGTCATTTCCAGTCCAAGCCGTAATGCCCCGTCCAAATCTGTAAATGCCAGCTGCCGCAGCCGTTCAACACCGGGAAACGACCGATTTGGCTCCATATAATCTGCCACATACAGAATTTTTTCCAATGTGTTCATATCCGCTTTTCCGGTGGTGTGCCAGCGTATTGCTTCCACCACAGAATGAGTTTCTGCAAACACTCTTTTCGCCACTTCACTGCCTGTCAGGGCGTGAAGTGTTTTTGTGTTTTCGCAAGAAAATTTATCGGGAATTATACCATACGTCCGGCACAAAGTCAATTGCAGCGGGCCGTCCAGAACCTTTGTAATATCGTGCAATAAACCTGCCCGCGCAGCTGCAGTTTCATCGGCACCCCAGCGCTTTGCCAGCTGAATAGCCGTATCACGGCAGCCCAGCACGTGAGCAACTCTATTGGGGTTCAGCAAGGATACTACTGTTTCCTCCAGCTTGTCCAAAGGCAGGTTGCGGCAATCCACGCGCTCAAAATCGGGAGAATAAAAGCAGGCATCACTGCAGCCAAACCATAGCATACAGCGCTTTTGGACAGAAGTTATGGGATTTACGGAATTTTCAACCGGCAATTCGTTGCCACCATATATGCCGCTTCTTCCCATTTTCTACCCTCCTTTTATTCGCCCTTTTCTCTTAGCTGTCTTTCCCTATCCCGTTCAATTGCCTTTTCCACAGCAATTTGACGGAAGTATTCATTTCTCTGCTCTCTGACCTTACGGGCTGCCTGCCGCCGCGCCTGCGCGCCCTGACGGACAGGATTTACCTTTACCGGCTTACGCTTCGCCCGACCGGTCTGATTTCTTTCCTCCTGCAGCTTCTGGCTGAAGCGGTAAAGTACAAATTTTGTGCCAATTATACTGACGCCGTCGGCGCCGGTCGCCTGGCACAGCGCGTCGCAGACCTCTCTGGGAGAAAGCATCGCATTTTCCAAAACCTTGCCCTTCACCAGTTCGCGCGCGGTCAGCTGCGCATCTGTTTCTGCAATTACTGCATCAGTTACGCCGTCTTTGCCAACCATCAGGGTAGTCTCCAGTGTGTTGGCCTGTCCGCGCAACTGTGCCCGCTGTTTACTTGTCAGCATAGCCAGCCTCCTTTAGTTTTTTATAAAATGCCATCAGCGCATTGGCTCTGTGGGAAACTCTGTTTTTCTCCTCCGCAGAAAGCTCTGCTGTGGTTTTACCCAGCGGCGGATAGTAGAAAATCGAGTCATAGCCGAATCCGTTCTCACCGCGAGGCGTACGGGTCAACTCACCGTGGATTTCACCCCGCGCCTGAATGCACTCTCCCTCAGGCGTTACCATTGTAATCACGCAGACGAATTGCGCCTGCCGCTGTCCGTCCGGTACGTGCTCGGTATTTTTCAGCAGCAGCTCAAGTCTGCCTCTGTCGTCCAGAGAATCGTCAAAACCGTAGCGGGCGGAATAAATGCCCGGCTCACCGCCCAGCGCATCAACTGCAATACCGGAATCGTCTGCCAGTGCAGGCAGACCACTGGCCTGCATAACTGCCTGCGCTTTGATGAAGGAATTCTCCTCAAACGTTGTGCCGTTTTCTTCCACATCTAAATCCAGACCCAGTTCTGATTGCAGCACCAGTTCCATACCGAATTTTTCTGTAATTTTACTGATTTCAACTAGTTTGTGCGCATTTTTACTTGCTAATACTACTTTCATATTCTCTCCTTATAACAGCGCATCTACAAAATTCTGCGCATCAAAGGGCATTAAGTCCCCGATTTGCTCACCTACGCCAATAAATTTCACAGGAATCTGCAGGCTGTCTGCCACCGCAATCACAATGCCACCCTTGGCTGTGCCGTCCAGCTTCGTCAGAGCAATGGCGCTCACGCCGGCGATTTTACTAAACTCTTTTGCCTGTATCAGACCGTTCTGACCGGTTGTTCCGTCCAGCACCAGCAGTACTTCACGGGCTGCATTGGGCAGCTCCCGTTCCACAATACGGCTGATTTTGTTTAATTCGTTCATCAGATTCTGCTTATTGTGCAGACGTCCGGCAGTATCAATCAGCACCACATCAGCATTGCGCGCCTTAGCCGCCTGAATTCCGTCATAAACCACAGAGGCAGGGTCAGCGCCCTCGTGCTGCCGGATTAACAGGCAGTCGGAACGTTCCGCCCAAATCTGCAGCTGGTCAGCCGCTGCCGCGCGGAACGTATCTCCCGCTACCAGCAGAACATTTTTTCCCTGCTGCTTCAGCTGAGCAGCCAGCTTACCGATGGTGGTGGTCTTTCCCACGCCGTTAACACCAATCACCAGTATTACGCTGGGGCTTGTGTGGGTGTTCAGCGCGGTATTGCCTACCTGCAGCATAGAAACGAGAATTTCCTTCAATGCAGTCTGGGCTTCTTCCGCAGTTTTCAGGTGCTGCTCTTTTACCTTTTTACGCAGAGCCTCCACCACCTTCAAACCTGTTTCCACGCCTAAATCCGCAAGAATCAAGCTTTCTTCCAGCTCCTCGTAAAAATCCTCATCAAGCTCAGAATTTCCGGTAAACACATTATGCAAGGTCGCACCCAGCGCATCTCTTGTTTTGCTGAGTCCGGCTTTCATTTTGTCAAATAAACCCATAGCTGCTCCTTATTCTATAATACCCAGCTGCTCCTCCATCTGGTTAAGGTCCAGACGCAGCAGCTTGGAAATACCCTGTTCCTGCATAGTAACGCCGTAGAGCACATCTGCCAGCTCCATTGTGCCACGTCTGTGGGTAATCACAATAAACTGGGTTTTCAGGCTCAGGTTACGCAGGTAGGTGGCAAACCGCTCGACGTTACGGTCGTCCAATGCCGCATCAATTTCGTCCAGCATACAGAACGGAGTCGGTCTCACCTTCAAAATTGCAAAGTACAGCGCGATTGCCACAAAGGCTTTTTCGCCGCCGGACAGCAAGGTAATGGTCTTAAGCTGCTTTCCGGGAGGCTGTACACGGATTTCGATGCCGCAGGTCAGCGGCTCCTCCGGATCCTCCAGCACCAGCTGTCCCTTACCGCCACCAAACATCTCCTCAAATACCTGTCCAAAGTATTGGTTGATTTTCGCAAACTCAGTCACAAAGATTGCTGTCATTTCCTGTGTCAGCTCGCGGATAATACCTTCCAGTTCCTTCTTGGAAACCAGAACATCATCACGTTGACCGGACAGATACGTATACCGCTCATTTACCCGGGCATATTCTTCGATAGCGCCCAGATTAGGTGTACCCAAAGCGCCGATTTTGCGCTTGAGTTCTGCGATGCGGCGGTTGCCCTCTGTAACAGACTCGATATGTCCGCGCTTTTCTACAGCCGTGCCGGGGGTCAGACCGTAGGTATCCCACAGTTTATCAATGGTGTTGCGCTCTTCGATTGCTGTTGTTTCCTTTTTGTTCTGCAGCAATGCGCAGGCGCGCTCCATATTCAAAAGATCCTTGTTCTTTTCCTGGGCATCCCGTTCTGCCTTTGTTTTGGCAGCTTCCGTTTCCGCGCGCAGAGAAATCGCTTCATCGCGGCTTTGCTGCATTGCCTTGGTGCTTTCCGCATTTTCCTGCTGCTGCTTCAAAAGCGATGCAATGTTGCTTTCAAGTGTTGCGGTATCTACACGGATAGATTCCATAAGCGCCAGCTTCTGGGCGCGGTCGCCAGCCATAGCATTACATAGCTGCTGCAAATCCAGAATATGGGTGCGGGCAGTTGCTGCCTCAGCTTCAAGCGCAGCTTCCTCAGCCTTTCTGTCAGCCATTTGCTCTGTAATGCGCGCAGCCGCCTCTTCAGCCTCAATCTGGCTGCCCTCAAGGGCAGTCAACTCCTGACGCACCTGCTGCAGCTGGCTCTGGTATACCTGAATTTTCGCCTGCTGCGCCGCATAGCGCTCTTTATCCGTAGACTCTCTTGCAACAAGGCTGTCCAATTCCCGTCGGGAGGCAGAAACCGCCTCGCAAATTGCGTTATGCAAAATCTCAAACTGCTTTTCCCGACCTTCCAGCATCAAAACCTGATCCTGCGCCTGCCGCAGCTGATCGGCGGCGGCGTGCATCTGGAATTCCACCTGATCCAGGGAGCGCTGTGCCTCCTGCAGCTGGCCTTCCAACTCCTGCTTCTGCCGGGTTAGCGCCTGCTCCTGCTTTGTCAGCTTTTCCAGTTCGTTGGCGCGGCTTAAAATACCCGCCTCTTTATTCACTGAGCCACCGGTCATAGAGCCGCCGGCATTCATTACCTGACCGTCCAGCGTAACAATCTTAAAACGGTTGGCG